>JBDKTF010000294.1:0-4075 GCA_039680295.1 Anaerolineaceae bacterium | reverse complement strand
CTTTGGTTCCCGATCCTATCACCTTATAATTGCCTATGCGCAGTCTGGCGATCCTTCATCCATTCTATTTTCCTCTTCGGCGCTCATCGCCTGAATTACCATCGCTTCCAGGTCTGCTTCGATTTCTTCAGCTCCGGTCTCCAGATGCACCAGAAACTCGATATTCCCTTTGGGTCCCTTCAATGGCGATCGTACCAATCCGCGCACGCTGTACCCTGCCTCCTGCGCCTCTGCCAGAACATCTCGCAGCACCTGCCGGTGAACCTCGGGATCATGAATCACGCCGTCTCCCCGGCTCACTTCTTCCCGCCCAGCTTCGAATTGCGGTTTGATCAACGCCACCACCTCGCCGCCTTCAGGTGGAAACCATTTCAGAAAAACACGCAACAGCAGTTTTAATGAAATGAACGAAGCGTCCACCGTGACCAGCGTCACCGCTTCCGGCAGCCGTTCAACGAAACGGGCATTCGTTCGTTCCATCGAAACCACCTGGGGATGATTGCGCATCTTCCAATGCAAAATCCCATACCCCACATCGATGGCGTACACGCGCGCCGCGCCGTGCTGCAAAAGACAATCGGTAAACCCGCCCGTGGAAGCACCCACATCCGCACAGATGCTGCCTTCCACCTTCACCGGAAACGCGTTCAACGCGCCTTCCAGCTTCTCGCCGCCGCGTGAAACGTACCGCGGACCTTTATCCACGGTCACCGCGGCATCGGCGTCAATTTTGGTGGCAGGTTTAAGCACCACCTGCCCGTTCACACGCACTTCACCCGCCATCACCAGGCGCTGCGCCAGGGCACGGCTTTCCACCATTCCGTGTTCAGTCAACCAGAGATCCAATCGTACTTTTTGCATGATCTCTAATTCTAACTGAAAAATTGGAATTCTATTATAATGATGTGCATGAATTTCATCAAAACCATGCGGGCACTCATCAAAACCATGCGTCCGCGCCAATGGATTAAAAACGTAATCGTTCTGGCGCCGCTTGTTTTTGATCGACAATTGTTTCACCTGCCTGCCCTCAAGCACACTGTCGCAGCGTTTGTTCTCTTCTGCGTGCTTTCCAGCATTGTCTACATTATTAACGACCTGTTGGATCGCGAAGCGGATCAGAAACACCCGGATAAATGCAAGCGCCCGATCGCATCGGGTGAACTGCCCGTCCATACCGCTGTCACCGCAGCGATCATCCTCCCAATCATTGTTTTCCCGCTTTCCTACCTGCTCTCACCCTATTTCGCCTTGATTGGGTTGATTTATTTCCTGCTGATGCTGGCATATTCACTCTGGCTTAAACACGAACCCATTCTGGATGTGATGATCATTGCCGCGGGTTTCGTGCTGCGCGTTGCCGGTGGTGTGATGGTGATTCATGTGGAACGTTTTTCCCCCTGGCTTTACGTGGTCATTACCCTGGGGGCGCTTTATCTTGGTTTTGGCAAACGCCGCGCGGAACTGGCGTTATTGGCAGAAAATGCCAATTCCCACCGCCGCGTACTGGACGGTTATACACTGAATTTGCTGGACCAACTTATAACCATTGTCTCTGGCACAACCATCATCGCTTACAGCCTCTATACGTTCTCGGCGCCCAATCTGCCCGATAACCATTCCATGATGCTCACCATTCCGTTCGTTCTCTACGGGATATTTCGCTATCTCTATCTCATTCAGATCAAACACAGCGGCGGCGCACCTGAAGAAGTTCTCCTGTCCGACCGCCCGCTCCAGATTACCATTCTCCTCTGGGGAGTGGCTGTTATCATGATTTTCTACCTCTTTTAAAAATGCCTGTTATTTTTGCCACGGCGCCCGGAAAAGCGATCCTCTTCGGTGAGCATGCAGTTGTATATCACCGACCTGCCATTGCCGTTCCGGTAATGCAGGTCCGCGCCAAAGCTGCCGTATCTCCTCTGCCGCAATCTGCTTATTCGCAAATCCAAATTCAGGCGCCTGAAATCAATCTGGAAGCTGATCTCGCCGATCTGCCCCTCGATGATCCCCTGGCAATGGCAGTCCGCGGTACGCTGGACGTGCTCAAAATCAGCATTCCACCGGCTTTCTCGCTGCGCATCACCTCCACCATTCCCATCGCCGCCGGATTGGGCTCCGGTGCAGCGGTATCTGTTGCCATCATCCGCGCTGTATCAGCATTTTTTGGCACGCCGTTGGAAAATACGCGGGTCAATGAACTGGCGTACCGCGTGGAATGCCGTCATCACGGCACACCTTCTGGAATTGACAATACCGTCATCACCTACGCCCAACCCCTCTATTTCGTCCGCGGACAGCCCATGGAAATGCTCCCTGTTGGTTCGCCCTTCACCCTCATCATCGGAGATACGGGCGTCAGCAGTCTCACCGCCGCTGTGGTGAAGGCGGTCCACGAACGCCGGGATCGAGAACCCGAAATCGTGGATGCTTATTTTGATCGCATTGCCGATATTACCAATCGCGCCCGCAGCATCATCACATCCGGTGACCCTCAGGAGTTGGGACCTTTGATGAACGAAAATCACAACCGCCTTCGAGAGCTGGGGGTCTCTTCATCCGAATTGGATCATCTCGTCGAGGCTGCATTGAACGCCGGTGCGCTGGGCGCCAAACTTTCTGGCGCCGGGCGTGGTGGGAACATGATTGCGCTGGCTGCCCCCGAAAATGCCCCGGCAGTCGTCCGGGCGCTCGGTCAGGCAGGCGCAACCCGCGCCATTGTCACACACATCGAAGCGACAACATGAGGGGATTATGACCCGCATCCTTCTGGTGGAAGATTCCATCGATCTTGCCAAACTGGTCTCAGGTGAATTGGAAACCTGTGGCTACGAGGTCTGTATCGCCGGAGACGGTATTCAGGCGCTGGAAATCCGCTTGTCCACGAATCCCGATCTGATCATTCTCGATTGGATGCTCCCTCGCCTCGACGGATTGGAGGTCCTCCGCCGCATCCGGCAGACCTCTTCGATTCCGGTTCTGATGCTCACCGCCCGTTCCGATGAAACAGATCGCGTGGTCGGTCTGGAATTAGGCGCTGATGATTACCTCACCAAACCGTTCTCCAGCCGCGAATTGATCGCTCGCGTTCGCGCCCTGCTGCGCCGCATCGAAAACGTTCAGCGCATCCTTGCAGCAGACCAGCAGCCCGGCGCCGACCAACTGGTGTATGGTGATTTATCCATCGATCCTGCCACATACACTGCCGCCCTGCGCAACCTTCCTCTGGACCTGACCCGCACTGAATTTGAACTTCTGCATCTTCTTTTGCGCAATCCGGGTCGTGTTTTCAGTCGCTCGTATTTGCTGGACACCATCTGGCAGGAAAGTTACATCCCTGGCGATCGTTCGGTGGATAACGCTGTCCTGCGTCTGCGGAAAAAGCTGGCGAATTGGGGCGATGAGATTGAAACTGTTTGGGGCGTGGGCTATCGTCTGCGAAAGATATTATGAAATCCTCTCGCCGTCCATTTCTCCTGACCGCGAGCACCTGCCGCACGCTGGTCGAAACAGTCACCCTTGCAGCGGTCATCCTGCTGATCCAGGTATTCACGCTTTCAAGCGATACACAAGAAATCGCGCAGCAAACCTACGTCATCCTTCCATTCCTCACTGCGGTCTATTCTGGGCTGCGTTTACGAATCCCCGCCGGTAAGTTGAAATCTCAGGCGCGAATTGAACTGAATGACGCAGTTATCGGAACGGTAGCGCAGGTGGTGCTGGTCACCCTGTCGTATCTGTTGATCTCCATTCGCGATGTTATTCCCATCTCAGATCTTCAATGGATAATCATCTTCCCACTGACCGCTGTTTGGGGTTTATTAATGCTGCTGTGGCGCGCCGCCATCTATCTATGGCTTTTCTGGACCCATCTGCGCCGCACCCGAATGGTCTGGTCTCTCACCCATGCCATCCTGGTTCTGGTGATCGGCGTGCTTCTTTTAGGGATCGCATTTTTTACAATCCTGACGATCTTCAGCTCTGCCGTACCCGTTGATCATCTTCCACCCGATCCAACCTGGTTGACTGTAATATACAATCGGTTAATTTATACGATTCTCCCCGTGATTGGAAT
>JBDKTF010000119.1:0-2965 GCA_039680295.1 Anaerolineaceae bacterium | reverse complement strand
TTTCCCATGTGGTGCAATGGCCCAGGTGGCATCCAGCTTCTCTGCCGAAAAACACACCTCGGTGCTTTTCCTCGGCAGCAAGGGCACTCTGCAGATCGATTCCCCCTTCCATCCCCAGGCATCTCTTCCAATCATTTTAACGCGGGGAAAAGAAGTCAAGAAAATTAAAACCCGCCAGATAGATCCCTACATTTGCGAGATTGAAAATATGGCGGATGTTATTCTGGACGGGAAACCCCAACGGGTAACCCTAGAAGATACCCGTCACAATGTAGAAACCAACCAGGCGTTCTTGCGGTCCGCCCAGACCGGCAAACCTGTCTCTCTGCCTCTTCAAGGGTGAAGCAAGATGAATATGCCGGAATTTAAAATTGTTTTCTCAAACCCTTGTGGGTTGGGCGAAGGTCCAGTATGGGATGCTGAGAATAAAAAGCTATACTGGGTGGATATCGACTATCGCAAAATCTTTCATGGCGATCCTGTCATAGGTACTTATCAGGATTATTCCTTTGACGTCCCCGTCACCGCGTTGGGTATCCGCCATAAAGGTGGGTTGATCCTTGCCACTGCTCGAGGATTTGCCCTTTGGGATCAAAAATCATCTTCCCTGCAAAGTCTTGGCGATCCAGAGGCTGGTAAACCCAATGCGCGATTCAATGACGGTGCTGTGGATCGTTCCGGTCGTTTTTGGGCTGGTACCATGACAGAAACAGATGCTACAAGCGCTCTCTACCGCCTGGATAAAGAACATCGCATTCAAAAAATGGAACGGGGTATCACCATTACCAATGGTATGGGATGGAGCCCGGATGAGCGTTATTTCTACTTCACTGATACCAATCAACGTACGATTTACCGTTACGACTTCGATCCGGCAGCCGGTGAAATTCAAAACCGAACGGTTTTCGCAACCGTTCCTTTGGGACAGGGTGTCCCCGATGGATTGACCATTGATCGGGAAGGTTTTATCTGGAGTGCGCGGTGCGGCGGCGGAAAAATCGTTCGTTATAATCCAAACGGAAAAATCGATCGAGAAATTCAAACGCCTGTTTCTTCGCCCACCAGTCTTACCTTTGGCGGAAATCATTTGGATGAACTTTATGTAACAACATCAGCATCACTCACGAATGCTGACCTCGGATTGGATGATACACAGGCGGGTTGCACGTTTCAATTCCACCCCAATGTCACAGGTTTACCTGAGCCATTGTATGAAGGTTGAATTCATCTTAACCATGCAAATCGTTTGCTTGTCGATTTAATCCAGAATGGTTAAAATTAAACAGTCATCTGTCTCAAAATTGAAATTCAGAGGGAATAAGCCCTCATGATCAAAGGAAGCGAGGAAAATACAATGATTAAGTTGGTTCTCTTGCGGCATGGCGAAAGCACCTGGAACAAGGAAAACCGCTTCACCGGTTGGACTGATGTTGACCTCTCGGAAAAAGGGGTTGCCGAAGCACACAACGCTGGTGTCCTCCTCAAACAGGACGGCTACGCTTTTGATATCGCCTATACTTCCGTTCTCAAACGCGCTATCCACACACTCTGGATTGCATTGGATGAGATGGACATGCAGTGGTTGCCCGTGGTTAAAACCTGGCGTCTGAATGAACGCCACTACGGTGCTTTGCAGGGTTTGAACAAGGCGGAAACCGCCGAGAAATTTGGCGAAGAACAGGTACGAATCTGGCGACGCAGCTATGATATTCAGCCGCCTGCCCTCACACCCGATGACGAACGCTTCCCGGGTCGAGATCCTCGTTATAAGGATGTTGACGCTAAAGACTTGCCTCTGACTGAATGCTTGAAAGACACCGTCAACCGCTTCCTGCCTTTCTGGCATGATACTGTGGCGCCTGTCCTGAAATCCGGTAAAAAGGTAATCATTGCAGCCCATGGCAACAGTTTGCGGGCGCTCGTGAAATACCTTGATAATATTTCGGATGATGAAATTGTTGGTTTAAACATTCCAACCGGTGTTCCGTTGGTCTACGAGCTGGATGAAGACCTCAAACCGATCCGTCACTACTATCTGGGTGATCAGGAAGCCATTCAAAAAGCAATGGAAGCCGTAGCCAATCAAGGCAAAGCAAAGAAATAACCGCACACCAAAACAGGGACGGTTTCCCGTCCCTGTTTTATTCGATTTGCGACAATTTGCGTTGGAAAGGGAATCATGACTGACATAACCAGACGCCCAATTAAAACCGAAGATCTCTATACGCTTGAAGTGATCAAAGGTTGTGAAATCTCTCCAGATGGAAAGAACATCATCTACTCTGTCTCCCGCATCGATAAAAAAGCCGAAAAGAAATTCGCAAATTTATGGATTGTTCCAACAGATGGTGGCGCGTCCCGTCAATTCACCTTTGGAGATCAAACCGACATGGATGCCCGCTGGTCGCCAGATGGTTCGCAAATTGCCTTCATCTCCAACCGCGGAAAAGATCCCACCAAACAGCAAATTTATGTAATTCCTTCGCTGGGCGGTGAAGCGCGCCCGTTGACCGACTTTCATGGAGAAATCGGTTCGTTCGCGTGGTCGCCCAACGGGAAAAAACTGGTCGTCCAATTTCGAAAGACGGATGCTGATACGCTTGAACGAGAAAAAAACGATGAGAAAAAAGCATTGGGCGTAGTTGCGTACCAATTCGATCGCATATTCTTCAAATTGGACGGTACCGGCTACCTGCCACATGAACGCTGGCATTTATGGATCGTTGACGCGGCATCCGGAAAAGCCCGCCAGATCACGGACCACCCGATATACGACGATCAAGATCCCGCATGGTCTGCTGACGGAAAATCAATTTATTACTGCTCCAATCATTGCCCGAATCCCGATCTCGAGTATGAAAAGAATGACCTGTTTGTCATTCCCGCTGCCGGCGGTGAACCCAAGCGTATGGATACCTCAGTCGGTCCCAAGCACCATCCTTCATGCTCACCAGATGGCAAATGG
>JBDKTF010000314.1:0-2599 GCA_039680295.1 Anaerolineaceae bacterium | reverse complement strand
CATAGACTGCGCCCGGCTGCGGAGCGGTTTCGGATGGGTGGCAGCCGCGCATCAACGCCAGACGTTCGGGCGGAAACATGCCGCCCTGCTGGTCGATTTCCTCGGCGTAATACTGAGTCTTCACCAGCGGATGCTCGCGTCCCAGGCGGCGCACCTGTTCAGCAACAAAGGCGCCGTAGGCTGGGACCTCGTGCGCCACGTCATCGGCGGTCAAAACAAAGGCGCGTCGTTCACCGTCGATTTTCTCGGCGTCGCGGGCGCTGCGCAGTTCCCGTGCCAGCAGGGTGCTGCCCGTCCAGGCGGTACCCCAAAAAGCGCGGGTGGCGTTGGTGCTGGCAGCCATGGGGGCAAAGTCCTTGTCCCATTTTTCGATCAGCACGTCCTGCGCCTCGTCGCATTCCAGCAGCGTGTGTGCGGTGGCTCCCACCACATTGGCAGCCGGCGCCGCGGATAAAAAGGTGATGCGGGCGCGCTGCACCCGGTAGGTGTGCCCCGTCTCTTTGACCCACCGGTTTTTCAACAGATCGGTGTGGGTCAGCACCCGCTCAAAACGGCGCATGGCATTGGCGGTCTGCGGCAGGTAGGTGGGCGAGGCTTTGATGATCTCGGCTTCGCCGAACTGCGAGAGCATCGTCAGCAGGTAGGCTTCGATCCGTGCCTGCAGTTCGTTCTTGCCGCTCTGTCGGGGGAACATGATCACAAAGGAGTGTCCCAGACGGTTGACGACCGAGTTGATGATGGCGAACGCCACTTCTTCCTGATAATGACGCAGGCGAATCCCACCGAATGTTTCGAAGAAACGCAGCGGGTTCCTCAGCAGGGTCGCCAACGCTTCGCTTAATTCGTTGTCTTTCATCAGTTCCTCGCACCCATCCAGGCAGCCAGCGCCGCCAACAAAACGGACAACCCAGCCTGCGCCACCTGCGCCAGTCCTGTCGATGTATTCAGCCGGACGATGCCGTCCGTCACCTGCCGCAGACGGATTTCCTGGTCTTCCTGCGAGCGTTCCAACGCTTCGATACGCTGGCGGTAGAGCGCTTCGTGGTGCGCCAGCGCCTTCTCCTGCTCCGACACCTGGTTTCGCAGCAGGTCGATGGCGTGCGAGAGCTGTTCGGCGATCAACTGCGCCTGTTCTTCGTTCACGGCTTAATCCCCATTTCTTTCACCACCTGGTCCAGCGCGCGGTTGAGCGCGGCGCCCACGTCGGAGTCTTCAGCATCCAATTGTTTTTGCGTGCGCAGCATGTTCGACAGGCGCTGCGCTGCCATCCCCACCTTGTTCAGCGCTTCCAGCACTTCCGCGGGTTCGCGTCCATCTTCCGCCAGCGCCATGGCGCGGCGGATGAGCACGCGCATCAGTGAAATCTCATCTTTCAAGCCCTGGGGCGTTGCGGCTGCCAGATCATCCAGCTCGCCTTTATAAAAGCGGGGAGAGTAGAAGCCGTGTTTGAGTGCGTTCAGATTGCCTTGCGGCGCGCCGCGCTTATGGTTTTGTGATCCCGGGTTCATCGCCCCTCCTTTGATAGAATATTTGTTCTAATTATGAATACAAAAGAGAGGAGGTCAATATGTCAAAAGGTGAAATTTGACCCGGTTAAATTGCACACCTGTGCAGTTTTTGCTGAAATTTTCGCAGAATTGGTTCTCTCCCGGATTTGTTCCTCATCATCGGTTGAATCTGGAGGAAAACTGATATACAATCGTGCTAAGTGTTCGTTTATGTGATCACATCTGAGGAAAGGGAAAAAACCATGACGAAGCTAGTGGATATCGAAGGAATTGGTGAGGTTTTCGCTGCGAAATTGGAAGCTGCCGGCGTTGCTTCGGTGGAGGCATTGCTTAAATTGGGTGCTACCCGCAAGGGGCGCAAAGAAGTGGCTGAGAAATCGGGCATCAGCGATGCATTGATCCTGAAATGGATAAACCACGCCGATCTTTACCGCATTAAGGGCGTTGGCTCAGAATATGCCGATTTGCTCGAAGCTGCCGGGGTGGATACCATCCCTGAACTGGCGCAGCGCAAGGCTGAAAACCTGGTGGCGAAAATGGAAGAAGTCAATGCCGAGAAGAAACTGGTTCGCCGGGTGCCGGTGCTGGATCAGGTGGCGGATTGGGTGGAGCAGGCGAAAAAGCTGCCGCGCGTGATTGAATATTGATCTTCGGGTTTACATGGCAAAAGGCGAGGACCGCGGTCCTCGCCTTTTTTTGTTTTGTGTTGAAGAGTTGTTTTTTACGGCTGCGGGCACTCTGCCAGCGGATCGGATTGGATGGCGTACTCTCCTGTGTCGCCATTCCCGGTCATATCGGGCAGGTAATCATAATTCGTGCCGAAGTACTCATTGAAGATCACCCGAAAGCTGTTGACCGGTGAGATGGAAGAATACAGCGCATCCGTTTTGCCGCCAGGCAAATAAATTGCGTTCAAGATCAATCCACGGTTGGCATTCTTCAGTCCGTGATCACCCATCAGCACGATGATCGGCGGGTTCTTGGAGTCTTTCAGGATGGTCTGGAGGATACCGACCAAACGGTTATTGAGAAACTGGACCTGGTTGGTGTAGCCGATGCGCCGGTATTCGTCATTAATGGCATCGGCTTTT
>JBDKTF010000458.1:0-7851 GCA_039680295.1 Anaerolineaceae bacterium | reverse complement strand
AAGGGAAATGCCCGATGGTGGCGATATTTTTTCCGCGCCCGTGCTGAAGGATAACATCCCGGGCGTTAATTTCGATGCCCGCATCCGGGTTGACCGGGATGAGAGAATTGAGGGCGGCAAGACCGATGCTGACTTCCAGCGGATTTTTTGAATGCAGAAAGGGCAGGATCTCGGCAGCGGAATGTTCTTGAAGATGCCCCATCCAATCGAACTTTTCTGCTTCGCAGCACGAGGCGTTCTTCATGGTCGCAGCCAGTCCGACCGCGCGGCTTTGCACGGCGGTGTAATACAGCCCAACCCGCACATCCACGATTGGATCGGCTGCGGCTTTGGCTTCAATCGATGAGAGGATATCATCCAGGATCAAAACAAAAAATCTCCCAAAGGTGTGATATGATGTATTACTTGAGCGTGTACAAGTATACACTCAATTGCATTATAATAAGCAAAGGTTTTTTACAGTAGAGGAACTTACTCCTGAAGGCACAGGATACCACAAACGACAGCCTGATGATGCCCCAACGGGATTGCAGCAAGATCATACCGATAATGACGTTCACCAACATCAATGGAACCCTTTGATGAATGGATTAAGTCAATTGATGGAGAATTTAACAGAAAGCCAACGGATATTCTGCTTTTCTGACTTACTACTGTTAATTCAAACCGAGGACCGCTGCGAATGATCATCCCGAATGAGTCAGACCCTGGGTGGGTCAGAGCAATTTCTGGCGAGGTGTCTCCGAAATACGAACTGCTGGCGACCAAGATTCTCCTGGGTCGTCTTACTTTGATTTACGAAATGAACCCTTCACCCGAAACAACCCAAAGATGCGTGACGGAATTACGGGCTTTTTTCGTATGGAATAAAGACCTGCCCAAAGCACAGGCGGATTTAGAGAAAATTTTTGGTGAGGCGGTGATACGTTGAAACCAGTCATGTTTACAAAAAATGATGTGATTGCAATGATTTCAGCCGGGAAAAAGCTCCTGTTGGCTGGTGATGAAAAAACGCTTCGCGATCTTCCCGCCGGGACATGGATCGCGGGCACCATTCCTTATTTTATCGGGGAGCGGGGCGGCGTATTTACTCGGGATCAAATTTATGTGACCGAATTGCCCGACTACGTGCTCAAAACCGAAGTCAAAATTTACGATCAGAGCAATATCCATCAGATCTATGCAGACGCGCCTCGCCATGGTTTCAGCGTCATTATTATTCCGGCTTCCAGCCCCACCCATTTTACCTTTGCCTTGAAAGCCCCCGGTTTTTCAGGCTTTGCCGCCAAACCTTTGATCGGCTGGATCGCTGGTGTGGCATTGAGCGAATTGGAAGCCAAACCCAAAGTTTTTGATGGAACGCAAGCCCTGGCGCTGGAAAATGGTTCGGTGGTTCTTCACGTTGAACTGCCAGCCAACAAACTGGCGGAAATTGATATCATCAATATCTTTGAACAGGGCGAAGGGGATACGATCACTTTCCCCGAGGATGGTTTCAACGCGACCGTGGCTCTGATCAATGGTCAGCCCAAAAATTTCGCTGATTATCTGCTCGAAAATGCCATCGATACCAGGCTGCCTCTGGTCACCGATCTATACGGCGCAATGATCAACACCAGCTTTAAGAGTTTGAATTTTGCGAAACGGCAGGTGAACTTTTACGCGCCTGTCTTCGCCGGTTTTCGTTACAAGGTTGCGAAACCTGTCGATGACTATGTGAGTCGTTTTCTTAAACAGGTGCCGGAGGGCGTCGGCGATAATATGCTTTTCGCCTGCAACTGCGTTTTGAATTATCTGTACGCTGGTCTGGAAGGACAGAATATCGCCAATTTCACCGGTCCCATCACCTTTGGCGAGATCGCGTATCAACTCATGAACCAGACGCTGGCGTATTTGACCATCGAAGATGTTTGAAAATCTACAGATCAAACCTGGAAGGGCATGATTTCGGTAGTCCGTGGAAAATGATGAAAGTGAATCATTAGGAAAACCCATGGTAGAAACGGTCACATCGGCAAGCCAGTTGTATTGCCAGAGCAATCCTACCTTCTGCTCCATCAAACAACAGGCGAATGAACTGGAAACGCTGCTCGCCATTCAGCAGGCGATCACCAGCCGCCTCGATTTAAGCGATGTGCTGCAAATGATCGCCGATGAAGCGCGCAGGCTCACCAGTGCAAAGGTGAGCTTTCTGTACGTGCTCGAGGGTGATGAGCTGCGTCTGGCGGCGGTATCGGGGTCGGTCCGGTCCGGTGAATATGTTGGTTACCGCGTTCCGGTGGCGCAATCGGTCGCCGGCATGTCGATTCAGACCAGCCAGCCGATTATGCTAACCGATGTTGTGGGGGATGATGCCCGCATCTACCGTGAAGCGATCGAACGCTTTGGGAACATTGCCTGCTACATGACCGTACCGCTCATCCTGGGGACGCGACCAATTGGGGTGATCGCCGTGGCGGATCAGGATACAGTAAGCTTGGGCATCGACAGCCTGCGCGTGTTGAGCATGCTGGCTCCCATCGCTGTGATCGGACTGGAAAACGCGCGGTTATATCAGGAACAACAGGAGCGGCGCATCGAAGCAGAAGGACGTCACCAGATGTCCGAAAGTTTGCGGGTGATGCTGGCGATCGTCAACTCGAACCGGTCTTTGGACGAAATCCTGGATTATATCGTTACGCATGTCAGCAGCCGCCTGTTTGAATGTCAGGCGACGGCGATCTACTCTTTACAGCCCAAAGATCAAACGCTTGCCATTCAGGCATCCTACGGACTGGAGGTCAACCCGGTCGCTGCGCAATTCCTGCCGGGACATGCATCTGCAAGTCAGGTCGTGCAGACCTGCCAACCTGTGACCGTAACCAATGCGGAAGTGAAGGAAACGGAAGGCAAGACATATCTGGAGACAGCCCCGGCGGAATGGGCGATGGTCAACCAGTTGATGGTGCATTATCAAGCCTGGCTGGCGGTGCCGCTCATTGTGAAGGGAAAGATCTACGGGGCTATTCTGCTCTATTACCGTGATCCGCGGATTTTCTCCGAGGAAGAGATCAATCTGGCGCTGATTTTCAGCGATCAGGTTGCCCTGGCGATCGAAAATGCCCGGCTGCGCATGCAGGCGGAGCAGGTGGCGGTGGTTGGCGAACGCAATCGCCTGGCTCGCGAACTGCACGACGCGGTCAGCCAGACGCTTTTTTCAGCCAATCTGATTGCAGAAGTGCTGCCTCGCCTGTGGGAGCAGGATCAGGACGATGCGCGTGCGCGTCTGATCGAGCTGCGTCAGTTGACACATGGCGCGCTGGCTGAGATGCGCACCTTGCTGTTCGAGCTTCGTCCGGCAGCCTTTATGGAAGCCAGGCTGGGCGATCTGCTCAAGCATCTGACCGAGGGAATTTCCGCCCGATCGCAAATTCCAATCAAACTCACGGTCGATGGCGAGCGAAACCTGCCCGCTGATGTGCAGATCGCTTTATACCGCATCACTCAAGAAGCCTTGAATAATATGGTCAAACACGCCAATCCAAATCAGGCGACTCTATCTTTGAGCAGCCAACCCGAAAAAGTCAAACTGGTGATTTGTGATGACGGGTGTGGGTTTGATCCCAATTGCATTTCGCCGGACCATTTGGGTGTAGGAATTATGTACGAACGCGCGGCGGCGATCAATGCGACCATGCAGTTGAGAAGCAGGCAGGGTTGTGGCACCCAGATCGAAATTATTTGGTTGGATCCTACCTTTAAGGAGCAGTCATGAAAATTGATCATCCCATTCGAGTGATGATTGTCGACGATCATGCCGTGGTGCGCAGTGGACTGTCTGCTTTTCTCAAAGTGTACAATGATCTTGAACTGGCTGGATATGCGCGTTCGGGGGATGAAGCCGTGCAGCTTTGCGGTGAGGTCAAGCCAGACGTCATCTTGATGGATTTGATCATGCCCGGCATGGACGGCGCGGCAGCCACACAGGCGATCCGAAAGGTTTCTCCCCAGACCCAGGTGATTATCCTGACCACCTTCAAGGAAGAAACGCTGGTGCAAAAAGCGCTGCGGGCTGGAGCGATCGGCTACCTGCTTAAAGATGTTCAGGCGGATGAACTGGCGGATGCCATTCGTTTAGCTCACTCAGGTCAATCCATCCTGTCGCCTGAAATTACCAAGGCGCTGATCCACGCCGCCACGCAGCCGAACAGCCCGGGATATGACCTGAGCGATCGCGAGAACGAGGTTCTGGCGTTGATGGTCAAAGGCAGGAACAATACCGAAATCAGCGAGCAACTGGTCGTCAGTCTGTCGACGATCAAGCACCACGTCAGTCACATTCTCTCCAAACTCGGAGCAACCAATCGGGCTGAAGCGGTCGCGATCGCTGTTCAACACCACCTGGTTGAATAATCCTCTCTGGGTGGATTGGTTGAAGGGGCGAAGATTGATCTACCCGGGACGGTACAGCGAGATCCCCTGTTGGTTGGTTAAATTGTAGGCGCAGAAAGGCACCAGAAGGCTGTCTGGGCTGACGTGGATGATATAGCAGTCGCGAAGCCGTTCCAGGTCCATATTCCAGGCATCTTGAAAAGCCATGCCAGAAATGCTGAAGGAATACGTCTGGGCGCGGGCGAGAAAATCATCCCAAAGCCCAAGCACTCGTTTTTGCGCAGCGGGGTTTTCCTGTCTGGGAGCCGACCAGTGATTGGCTGTGACCAGACGGGAGGTCCGCGCGCCTTCGTCTGCGCGTTCGGGTTGAGCGCAGCATGAACCGGGGTTGTGGCGCGTCAGGGGCATCAGATCACCATTGGGCATGATGACAAAGTTGCCGTGGAAGGAACACATTGCGTTTTCACCGCCCGGCGGTCTGAAGCATTCGCGGTGAATCCGCCCTCCGGATTGTTCTTCAATCGCGCAGATGACTTCGGGAATGGTGATCCGATCTGCGTCGCTGGGCGCTTCGGGATAGCGACCGAAATAGCTGACCGGCTGAAAGTGAACCCCGCGCACCGTCGGAGCGTGTTCGATTGCCAGCCGAAGGATGTCGCCGATATTGTCAGCGTTGACACCGGGAACCAGGGTGGGAACCAGAACCACGCCCAATCCTTCTTTGGCGCAGTTTTCAATCGTTTGTATTTTTCGTTCCAGCAGCCTGCTGCCGCGCATTTTCTCGAAGATTTCTTCGCGGGTTCCGTCGAACTGGAGGTAAACGGTGCAAAGACCGGCTTCTCTCAGCCGGTGTAAATAAGCAGTATCCCGCGAGATGCGCAAACCGTTGGTATTGATCTGGAAAAAGGTGAAGCCGAGTGAGCGTCCGAGGGCAATGATTTCAGGCAAATCATCCCGCAGACTGGGTTCACCGCCGGAAAGCTGGATGTTGAAAGGACCGCCAGCATCCAGCAGCCGCCGGTACCAGCCCTCGATGACTTCAAGCGATGGATCATCGGATGCCTTTTTTCCACCGGCGCTGGCAAAGCAAAAGGAACATGCCAGGTCGCAGCGTTGGGTAACATCAAACAACACGCAGCACGGCTGCTGGCGGTGATCCGGGCAAAGCCCGCAGTCGAACGGGCATCCCCGATCCACGCAGGTGAATGGATTTTTCGGCGAGGTGGGGATTTTGGGTCTGACCCAGTCGGAAAAAGCCGGTTCTCCGCGCCAGAGGATGGTTTGAAAAGCGCCGTGTTCGGGGCATTCCTTTTCCAGATAAATATCTTCACCGTGCGCCACCCGCCATGCCGGGATACGGGTGAGGCACACCGGACAGACGCTCTCGGTCGAGGCGAGAATTTGGGTGCCAATAGAATCCTGCGCGCAGCAGGCGCTCTCCGCGGGATGTGCGGCGCCGGGCTGATCACAACATGCATGGATGGGTATTTTTCTTCGTCGGATGACCATTAATCTGTTCCTGAAAGATCAAAACCATTTTCAACCAGCAGCTCTTTGACTTTCTGGTAAGTCGCCATGGTGATCTGCGGGCACTGCACGGGGGTATTGCTGCTGCGGTGGTCGATGATATCTTCGCAGTGAATGCCGCCGTACACCTGCCCATATTCCTGCTTGAACCAGTTGACCAGTTCTTCGATCATGAAAAGCAGGCGCGGGTCATCCTCGTCTTCCGGCTGACCTTTCCCTGCGTACAATCCCAACAGGCACGAAGCGGAAGATAATACGCCGCATACGTCTCCGGTGTATCCCAACCCGCCTGCCAGACCCTGCACCGCCCGCACCAGGTCTGGATCGTCTTTCCCCAACATTTCCAGACCCAATTTGAGCATAATCTGGCTGCAGCCATACCCTTGTTCTTTCATTTCCTTCATTGAATCAAAATCGTCCATCAATGATCTCCTCGGATGTACCAACAAAAGAGCTGCCCGCGGGTATTTCATTGTGGCGGGCAGTTCCATTTCAGTGCTTTTGGGCGATGCACAAAAAATATCCCGGTTTGACTCTGGCAATCGTTAACCATGCGTCCATGGGATCGATTTTATGATCGCAGGCGCCCATCATCAGGGTCGCGGTGGTCTGTGCGGACAGCGACCTGATCACCTCGGAATGGTCTTCCCAACGCACGAGGTCGAATCCGATGTCCGTCAGATGGCTGAGCAGGTCTTTCTGAATAAACGATTGGGCAAGACAACTGAAAGGCAGAAGCGATTGCAGCGCTGGCAGTTCGGATGGGTTGCGGACATACAGGTCGGTGAGGATCAGAACGCCGTCTGAACGCAACAGCCGGTGAAACTCTTTCAGCGCTGTATCTGCCTGTGCGAATGCCGATAGGCTGCATTCAGCCAGGACGGCATCCATTTCACCGGCAGGCAGGGGCAGGGAAGCCGCATCTGCCCGGATGACGGGCAGGGTCGCGATGCACTGGCGACCTGCCTGCAGCAGCGCTGAAGATCGATCTGCGCCGTAGGCTGAAAAGCCCTGATCGCGCAGGTGCTGCACGGTGGTACCGGCGCCGCAGCCAACGTCCAGCATCCGGGCGCCGGACGGAAAGACGCAGCATTCCAATGCCCGCTGCGTCAACGCCAGACCGCCCGGGCGGAGCGTTTCACCCAATGCCTTCTGCGAAAAAGCCTGTTCGTAGATGCAGACGCAGTCTTCAGCAGCTCCTGGTTTCACCTGCTTCACAACGCCTGGTCCCGGTTATTTATCTTCCAGCGCTTTTTCAACTTCGATCATTCGACCGAGCGCCAGGTCTTCGGGCACAAGCACCAGCCCGCAGTGCGGGCAGCGCAGCAAATCGACCGGGTAAGCGTTGCCCAGATAAGATACCATGACCTGACCGGTCTCCAGCGGTACGTTGCAGTTGGAGCAGATCCATTGAACAGGAGCCGTTTGCTCTTCTGATGGGTTCATGATTTCACATCCTCGCCGAGTTCCATGCGGTGGCTGTAGGCGTTATGGATTTCAAATGCGTCACCCTGGGAAGAATATTCCACCCAGTAGGTCACCCGGGTGGGTTTGTGATGAGCCAGAAAATGACCTGTTTGGGGCTGCTGGAATTTATGCCTGGTTCTCTCGGCGTACTCGATGACCCGCTGGAGATCTTCCACCAGAATGAGCCGCTCTTCCAGGCGTTTCTGAACTTCGTCGGAGATGATTAATTGAATGGACTCGTATTTTTCCTGGGCAGGCATGGTTTCACCCCACACTTCCTTGAGCATTTTTTGCTTGAGTCTGGCTCGATTTTCATGCCGCTGGGAGTAACCTGGTCCGCGGCGCGCTGCGCGCGCCTGTGGATCATTTTCCAACAGAAGATCGAGCAGATGAAGGGTTGGCTTTCCATGCGCTGCGAAGAAATCGCGGCACATGGCGCAGTAGGTCAGGTAATCCGTCTGGCTCTCGGCGATGCGGCGTTCGATC
>JBDKTF010000296.1:0-8472 GCA_039680295.1 Anaerolineaceae bacterium | reverse complement strand
GTTTCGGGTGGCTGGGTATTCCGGAACACTTCCCTGGATTGGGCGGGTTGATCCCGAACTTCTTCCACGAGGTGGTCGGAAGCATGACAGCCCATGTTCCGGTGGCGGAAACAGTTGAGAGCAGCATCCCCTTGTTCACGTCGCTGGTGGTGGCGTTGGGCGGTCTGCTGCTGGGGTGGCTGGTGTACCGTAAACAGGCAGCAAACGCAGCCGATCCATTGCAACTGGCGTTGGGCAAGCTGCATACCCTGCTGAAGAACAAGTATTACGTGGATGAGCTCTACGACTTTCTGTTCATCCGACCATCACGCTGGCTGGCAGAAACCTTTACCGCCAAATGGATGGACCGCGGTGTGATCGACGGCGCTCTGCATGGAATTGCCCGCGCCACGCTCTGGCTGGGCGGCATTGTGCGGAACGGCTTCGACCTGCCGGTGATCAACGGCGCTGCGGACGGCATGGGCAAGAGTGTACGCTGGTTTGGCTTCGAACTGAAGGGGGTGCAAACCGGCAAAATTCAGCAGTATATGCTGACGGCGATTATTGTTATCGTGGCGTTCGGCGTCATGTTTTATTATCTTCTGGTGCTTGCCTGATGCGGCAGGTTTAGGGAGCAAACAATGAGTCATCTTTTGACGCTCATCCTTTTCATCCCCACGGTGGCAGCGCTGTTGCTTTTATGTGTGCCGCGTGACCGGGTTAAGTTGATCCGTTGGGGAGCCTTCATTGCCAGTCTCATTCCATTCGGTCTGTCGCTGGTACTCTGGTCACAGTTCAATTCCACCCAACCCGGTTTTCAATTTGAAGAGCAGGCGGTGTGGTATCAGGTCATCAATGCCACGTATCATGTGGGCATTGACGGCATTTCGCTGACCATGATTTTGTTGACCACGCTGCTCACGCCGCTGGCAATTCTGGCGTCTTTCAGCATCACCGAACGCGTGCGCGGGTTCATGGTGCTCTTCCTGCTGTTGGAAACCGGCATGCTGGGCGTGTTCATGGCGCTGGATCTGATGCTGTTCTTCGTCTTCTGGGAAGTCGGGCTGGTGCCCATGTACTTCCTGATCAATCAGTGGGGCGGCGCGAACCGCAATTATGCTTCGCTCAAGTTCATCCTCTATACCATGGCTGGCTCGCTGGGTATGCTGCTGGCAATCCAGTTGATCGGTGTGGCGGCGGGAACCTTCGATATTCCGCTTTTATTGGAACGCTGGACGGGTCTGCAGGGCACGCTTTTGGGCATGCCGGTGGAAACCGTGAAGACGATCGCCTTCTGGGCGTTTGTGATCGCCTTCGCCATCAAGGTTCCGGTGTGGCCTTTCCATACCTGGCTGCCGGATGCGCATACCGAAGCCCCGACCGGCGGATCGATGATCCTGGCGGGTGTGCTGCTCAAGTTGGGCGCATACGGCTTCCTGCGTCTGGTGCTGCCGCTCTACCCGGTGGAATCGCACCGGTACGCCGGTGTGCTGGCGTTCCTGGCGATGATGGCAATCATCTTCGGCGCGCTGGGCGCCTGGGGACAGAAGGATTTCAAACGGTTGGTGGCGTATTCATCCATCAACCACATGGGCTTTGTGGTGCTGGGTATCGCTGCGGCAGCGGCAGCCTCGGGAACGCAGAATGCTGCCATTGCGTCAAGCGGCGCTGTGCTGCAAATGTTCAACCACGGGCTTTCTTCGGCGGGCATGTTCTTCCTGGTGGGGGTGGTGTACGAGCGGCTGCACACCCGCGATCTCACCCAGATGGGCGGATTGTGGCCGCTGGCGCCAGTTTACGGCGGCATTCTGGTTTTCACCTCAATGTCTTCGTTGGGGCTGCCCGGTTTGAACGGGTTTGTGTCTGAATTCATGGTGGTACGGGGCTCCTTGCCGGTACTCACCCTGGCGACTTCGCTGAGCATGATCGGGTTGTTCTTTTCGGGTGCTTACATCCTCAAAGGAATTCGCGAGGTATTGCACGGTCCGGTCAACACACGTTGGGTGGGGGTAATGACAGACATCAAACCGCGCGAAATCGCGGTGATTGCGCCGCTCATGGTGCTGATGCTGGTCATCGGGGTGTATCCATCGTGGATACTGACCGTGATCAACAACGCGGTTATGATGTGGTTTTAGGTGAGGTGAAGGATGCAGTTATCAATTCTGACCATCATCATTTTTATCCCCCTGGTCGCCGGGTTGGCGATTCTGCTGCTTCCGGCGGAGCGCAGAAACGCCATCCGAATCACCGCGCTGGCGGCTTCGGTTGTGACCTTTTTGCTGACCCTGTGGGTGTTCTTCTCGTATGACGCGGCGGCAGGCGGCTACCAGTTTGTCCAGAAGGTTCCGTGGCTGCCCGCATTGGGCATCTCTTATTACGTGGGCGTGAACGGCATCTCGGTTCCGCTGCTGCTGCTGGCGGGCGTGGTGCTGATGACGGGTGTGATGATCTCGTGGAGAGTGGAAGATCGTCCGCGCGAGTTCTTCTCTTTCATGCTCTTTTTGGGCACCAGCGTGCTGGGCGTGTTCTCATCGCTGGACCTCTTTATGCTGTTCTTCTTCTTTGAACTGGCAATCTTCCCCAAGTATTTGATGATTGTCATCTGGGGGTATCCCAAGACGCGCGAATACGGCGCCATGAAACTGACCCTTTACCTCTTTGTGGGGTCGGTGGTGGCGCTGGTTGGCGTGCTGGCGATGTATTTCGCTTCGGGGCTGCACACCTTCGACCTGATTGCGCTGGAAAACGCCGGGTTCTCGGCGGCTTTCCAAAAGCTGTGGTTCCCGGTGGTCTTCCTGGGGTTCGCCGTTCTGGCGGGTATCTTCCCCTTCCACAGTTGGGCGCCGGATGGACACGTGGCGGCGCCGACCGCGGTTTCGATGCTGCTTGCCGGTGTCGAAATGAAGGTGGGCGCGTTCGCTGCGCTGCGGGTGGCGATTGAACTGATGCCGGAAGGCGCGAAAGCCTGGTCGTGGCTGATTTTGACGCTGGCGACCATCAATGTGGTCTACGGCGCATATATCGCCCTGATCCAGACGGATTTCAAGTACGTCATCGGCTTCTCGTCTGTTTCGCACATGGGGCTGGTGCTGATCGGTTTTGCCTCGCTCAACCATGACGGTCTGGTCGGCGCGGGGATGCAGATGTTTTCGCACGGCATCATGACGGCACTCTTCTTCTCTGTGGTCGGCATGGTGTACGACCGGGCGCATACGCGCGACATTTCCAAACTGGGCGGATTGTTCAAGAAGATGCCCATCGCTGCCATCGGCTTTATCATCGCCGGTCTGGTATCCATGGGTATGCCCGGTTTTTCAGGGTTTGTCTCCGAGTTCCCCATCTTCATGGGCGCATGGCAGGCAGCGCCTGTCGTGGCGATTGTGGCGATTCTGGGTGTGATCATCACCGCAGCGTATATTCTGCGGGTTGTGGGTAAGGTTTTCTTCGGTGAGATATCCCCAGAACTGGATGCCACGGTGACGGATGTTTCGGTGCTGGATAAAATCAGTGTCATCCTGCTGTCGACGATGATGATTGTCATCGGGGTTTTCCCCTCGGTGCTGTCCACGGTGGTGGAAAGCGGCGTCACCCAGGTGCTGTCACTGTTGGGAGGTATGTAAACGATGGCTGCGAATTATGATCCTTCGATGGTGACTGCGGTCATCCCGGAAATTGGGCTGGTGGTCCTGATTTTTGTGGACCTGGCGTTGGATTTGCTCTGGATGCGCAAACCCGACCATCTTCGCAAATTGGGCTGGCTGACCGCCGGCGGTCTGGTTGTGATCATTGGGTTGAGTTTTGCCTTCGCAACCCCCGGCACGGAACCGGTTTTGCTGTTCGGCGGCATGCTGCGGCAGGATTGGCTGGCGTTCATTTTCCGGCTGGTGGTTCTGACAGGCGCGGCGGTCACCTCTCTGTTTGCCATGGATTCTGAGGGGTTGGGCAACCGTGGCGAGTTCTATCTGCTGCTCTTATCGTCCACGCTGGGCATGAGCCTGATGGCGGCTTCCGCCGATTTGATCATGCTCTATCTGGCGATTGAAACCACATCCATTCCGTTGTATGTGCTCTCGGGTTTCCTGATCCGCGACAACAAATCTTCAGAGGCTGGCTTCAAATATTTCCTGTTCGGCGCAATGACCTCCGCGGTGATGTTGTACGGCTTCAGCCTGCTTTACGGATTCAGCGGCACCACCCAGATTTATCGGCTGGCTGAAATGCTGCAAGCCGGTGAGGTCGCTCCTCTGGCGATGATGGGCGTGGGGCTGCTGGTGCTGGTTGGCTTTGGCTTCAAGATTGCGGCGGTTCCGCTGCACTTCTGGGCGCCCGATGTGTACGAAGGCGCACCCACAGTGGTGACCGGGTTCCTGTCTACGGCGTCGAAGGCGGCGGGATTTGCCGTGCTGATGCGCGTGGTGGTCGCGGTTTTCCCAGCCATCACGCCGTTGTGGACGATCGTGTTGAGCACCATGTCTGTGGCGAGCATGATTCTGGGCAACACGCTGGCGCTGGCGCAAAAGAACATCAAACGTCTGCTGGCGTACTCGTCCATCGCACATGCCGGGTATGTTCTGATCGGCGTGGCGACGCTCACGCCGCTGGGTGTCACCGGCGCAGTGTACTACTTGATTGCATATCTGGTGACCAACCTGGCGGCGTTTGGTGTGGTGACCGTGACTTCACGTTCCGTTGGGTCGGATGAGATCTCGGCATACGCGGGTCTCAGCCGCCGAAGCCCCGGGATGGCGCTGGCTTTGCTGGTGGCGCTGCTTTCACTGGGCGGCATCCCGCCGTTCGCGGGCTTCTTCGCGAAGGTGCTGGTGTTTGGGGCGGCGGTGCAGGCAAATCTGGTCTGGCTGGCGGTTGTGGGCGTGGTCAATGCCATCGTAGGCTTGTACTACTACCTGTCTGTGCTGAAGGTGGTTTATCTCTACCGCTCAGAAGACGAGACCAAACCGCTGACGATCACCCCGGCGTGGAAGCTGGCGTTGTGGGTGTGTGTGGCGGGAATCCTGGTGATCGGTGTGTTGATCGCTCCAGGGTTCAGTTGGGCAACTGCCGCAGCGGCATCTCTGTTCTAAATAAAAGGGGAGGGTTGATCCCCCATTTGGGGGGTGAGCCCTCCCTGTTTTTGATTATCTTTTCATACTCTTACGGTCGAGTGGTTGCTCCACGTTTGACCTTTATGATATAATGCCAAAACGATGAACGAAACGGATAAGAAAGCTCAGGGACGCAAGCTTTTAAACGTGACCTTAGTCGCGGTAACTGGTCTGGTTGGTTTTGTTACCCTTCTAATCATCGCGGGGGCGATTTTTCTTGGTATGTGGTTGGATCAGCATTTCCAGAGCCAACATCTCTACACCATCATCTGCCTCATCGTTAGTATTCCCCTTTCACTTGTAGCAATGTTATTGATTGTTCGCGCGGCGGCAGCTCGCTTTAAAACCCGCGCGGACGATTTGAAGAAAACCTCAGAGGAGGAATCAACCATTGGAAAAGACGCGTAAATGGAAATGGGGGGTGAACCGTTGGTTTGTGTTGGGTTTTACGGTGTTGGGCGCGTTTTTGGCACGCGCCTATCCCCCGTTAAGCCCGCACATCCAGGTCGCGCCCGAACCGATTACCCCGGTTCTGTTCACCCTGCCGGTCATTGGCGAATTTCGCCTGTCCAATACCCTGTTGACGACGATGATCGTGGATGTGCTGCTCATTCTGATGGCATTCGCGGTTTATCGCGCGGTCAAACGGGGCGACAAGGTACTGAAGGGGCTTCCGGCGGCGATTGAATACCTGGTGGAATTCACCTATAACTTCGTCGAAGGCACGGCTGGCAAGAAATGGGTGAAAACAATTTACCCGTTGTTCATGACGATCGTGATGGTGGTCTTGCTGGCGAACTGGATCGAGCTGCTGCCGGGTGTTGACAGCATTGGGCTGATCGAAGAATCGGCAAAGGGCACCCAGATTCAGCAGCTTTCATCGGGCGTCATCGCCACGCTGAAAGACCCGGTAGCGGAAGGTCAACAGGGATACGTGGTGGTGCCTTTCACACGCGCCCCAGCCACTGATTTGAACTTCACCGTTGCGCTGGCGATCATCTCTGTGACGATGACACAGGTCATCGGCGTGCGCGCGCAAGGAATGCGCTACTTCTCGAAATTCATCAACACGCTCACATTGTTCAAGAAACCCCTTTTTGGCGCCATTGACTTTGCTGTAGGGCTGTTGGAACTGATTTCAGAACTGGCGAAGCTGCTCTCGTTTAGCTTCCGTCTATTTGGTAATATTTTCGCCGGTTCCGTGCTTTTGTTCCTGGTCGGTTCCATGATCCCGATCTTTTTACAGTCAGGAATTATGCTGTTTGAATGGTTCATCGGTCTGATTCAGGCAGCGGTGTTTGGCATTTTGACCATGGTGTTCATGACCATGGCTACACAGGGTCACGGCGGTGAAGAAGAGCACGCCTGATCGAAAGTTCATTCAATAAAAAAATTCGGAGCGAATCGCGCTCGGAAACCAACCCACGGAGGAGAACGAACGATGACTGGTGATATTGTTCTGGCAGCAAAATTCATTGGCGCTGGTCTTGCCATGATCGGCGCAGCCGGTGCTGGTATTGGTATCGGTTTGTCGGTCATGGGCGCCATCGAAGGCATGTCGCGCAACCCAGACTATTATGGAAATATTTTCACCAACATGATTTTGGGTATCGCGTTTTCAGAAGCGATCGCCATTTACTGTCTGGTGATCGCATTCTTGATGCTCTTCGTGCTTTGATTTTTACCGCGTCAGCGTTAATGATTGATTAAGGAGGATACCCTTGGAAGCACTTGGTTTAAACCTGGGTTATTTGCTGCTCCAGATTTGTATGTTTGGGATCGTATTTGTTGTGCTGCGCGCATGGGTTTTCAAGCCCGTGTTGGGTATGCTGGAAAAACGCCGCAAGACCGTGGCGCAGGGCATGGAAGATGCCCGCATCGCGGCTGAAGCGCGCGCCAACGCTGAACGGGATGCTGCACAGATTATGGCGGAAGCGCAGGCGAAAGCCAATCAGACCGTCCGTGAAGCCACCGAGCGCGCCGAAGCGGCTGCCCGTGATGTGAAGGCGGCGGCGGAAGCTGAAGCCGGAAAAGCCCGCGATGTCGCTCTGGCTGAAGTGGAACAGGACCGCAACCGCATTCTGGGTGAACTGCGCGGACAGGTGGCGGCGCTGGCAATTGCAGCGGCGCAAAAACTGGTGGGCGAGGCGTTGGATGAGAAACGTCAACATGCTTTGCTCGACGAATTCTTCTCGGGTGTGAAATCGGGCAAGGTTGTGGTTCTCGAAGGCGTATCTGCGCCCGGCGGTTCCGCCGAGGTAACGAGCGCGCTGCCGTTGACCCCCGATGAGCAGGACGCTGTGAAACGCGATGTGCTGACAAGCGTTGGCAGCAGCGCCACGATCGCTTACCGCGTGGACCCGTCCATTCTGGGCGGTCTGGTCATTCGCGTGGGCGATAAAGTGATGGATGGTTCGGTAGCGGGTCAGCTTCAGGGCTTGCGCCAGACTCTGCGCTAATTCGACGGCAATAATTTAAGGGTTTTGGTGGGTTGGATGTTTCACCCTGCCAAAACCCTTCTTCTTTTAATGCGCGCAAAGTGGTATGATTTCCTGAAGGACGATTGCCCAGACGGCATAGATTGGGTTTGACCGTTTTGCATTGATATGAAAAACAGGGATGGGGTACAATCCCTTCTGTTCAGGAGTGTGGTTTGTGACCGGTTTTGTGAAACAAAACTTGCCGCAGCTAGCCGCTGCGTTGGATTCGATGCTGGAAATCTCTGCCGCGCTGCCGGATGTCAACGTTACCGGCATCACCTATGATTCCCGCAGCGTGCAGCCGGGGAATATTTTTGTGGCACTGCCCGGACTGAGCGTGGATGGACACCGCTTCATCCACGATGCAGTGGAGCGCGGCGCGGTGGCGGTAGTGGGCAGCGAACCGGTGGGCAGGCTGGATGTTCCCTACCTGCGTGTGGCGGAGCCCCGCGCGGCGATGGCGCGGCTTTCAGCAGCGTTCTATTCTTTTCCCGCGCGCAATCTGACGGTGATCGGGGTGACCGGTACCGATGGGAAGACCACCACATCCAGTTTGATCTACCAAATTTTGCTGACCGCAGGGCTGCACGTGGGCGTGATTTCCACGGTGAACGCCACCATCGGCGACGAGGTGCTGGATACCGGGTTTCATGTGACCACACCTGAAGCGCCGGATGTGCAGCGATACCTGTCGCGTATGGTTTCTGCCGGATTGACACACGTGGTGCTCGAAGCCACATCGCACGGATTGGCGCAGCACCGCGTGGGCGACTGCGAATTCGACGTGGGCGTGGTGACCAATATCACTCACGAACATCTGGATTATCACGGCTCGTATGAAGCCTACCGCGACGCCAAGGCGCGCCTCTTCACGGGGCTGGCGCAGACGGCGGAGAAACCGCAGGGCA
>JBDKTF010000499.1:0-3392 GCA_039680295.1 Anaerolineaceae bacterium | reverse complement strand
GCAGGTGGTGCTTAAACCTGCCACCAAAATTGGCGCCGATGCCGTGGTGACCGTGGATAAAGGTCCGCGGTACGTTTCACGCGGCGGCGAGAAGCTGGAAGGCGCGCTGAACGCGTTTCCGGTGAAGGTGGAAGGCAGCATCTGTGCGGATGTGGGTGCTTCCACGGGCGGGTTTACCGATTGTCTTTTGCAGCACGGCGCGGCGCGCGTGTACGCCATTGATGTGGGATATGGGATTTTGCATTGGAAGATGCGCAATCATCCCCAAGTGGTTTCGATGGAACGAACAAATGCCCGTTTCGTTGAACGGCTGCCGGAAGCGGTGACGCTGGTCACTGTGGACGCTTCGTTCATTTCATTAAAACTGCTGCTGCCTGTTTTTCTGAGATGGTTTCCACCTGAAGGTGGCGAGGTGGTGGCGTTGATCAAGCCGCAATTCGAAGCTGGACGGGAAGAAGTGAGCCGGGGAGATGGCGTGATTCATGATCCCGCAGTTCACCGGCAGGTGCTGCGAGATGTTCTGGCGGAAGCACAGGAGGCAGGATACAGCGTGCGCGGATTGGTACGATCGCCATTGAAGGGACCCAAAGGGAATATCGAGTTTCTGGTGCATCTGGAAACCGGCGCTGGAGAAATCGAAGCAGACCTGGAAGCGATGGTAGTTCAGGCGATGAACATCGAAGAAGAAAATGGAATGGATGAAGGATCATCGAATTGCGCATAGGCAATTATAAGATGATAAGATCGGGAACCAAAGCGGGTGTATACGCGTATTAATGAAATAGGTTATAATCCAGCGACTTATGACTGATCGAATTCGCAACTTCTGTATTATCGCGCATGTTGACCATGGGAAGTCCACCCTGGCTGACCGAATGCTCCAATTAACCGGTACGATTTCTGACCGGGATATGACCGAGCAGGTTCTGGATACAATGGATCTGGAGCGGGAAAAGGGTGTGACCATTAAGGCTTCGGCAGTACGCATGTATTACACTGCCAGGGATGGTCAAACCTACGAGTTGAATCTGATCGACACTCCGGGGCATGTGGACTTCAACTATGAAGTCAGCCGTGCGTTGGAAGCGTGCGAAGGCGCACTGCTTGTGGTGGATGCGACCCAAGGAATTGAGGCGCAGACACTGGCAAATCTGTACCTGGCACTGGAATCCAATCTGGTGATCATCCCGGTGATCAATAAAATTGATCTGGCTTCAGCCCGTCCCGATGAGGTTGCGGAGGATATCAGCGCACTGTTGGGCATTGCACCTGAAAAGATCGTGCGCATTTCTGCCAAAGAGGGATTGAACGTCGATCAGGTACTGGAAGAGATTGTTCAACAAGTGCCACCGCCACCCGGGGGAGACGATAAACCGCTGCGAGCGCTGATTTTCGATTCGCATTACGACTCGTATAAAGGCGTGGTTGGATATGTGCGGGTGATGGAAGGTAAAATTCTTCCCAATGATACATTACGCTTGATGGCAACCAACGTGGATTTAAAACCGGTGGAGATTGGCGCGTTTTCACCGCAGATGCATGTGGTTGACCGGTTATCCGCGGGAGATGTTGGCTATATCGCCACGGGTTTGAAAACCGTATCAGAATGCCGGGTGGGCGACACCTTCACCAGTGCCAGCCAACCTGCCCAGTACGCACTTCCGGGTTATCAGAAGGTCAAACCCATGGTTTTCGCCGGGATCTACCCGGTGGAAGGGGAAGATTATCCTGATTTGCGTGATTCGTTGGAAAAACTGCAATTGAATGACGCGTCTCTAGTGTATCAACCCGAGAAATCACAGGCGTTGAACTTCGGTTTCCGCTGCGGCTTTTTAGGTTTGTTCCA
This sequence comes from Anaerolineaceae bacterium, assembly GCA_039680295.1. Taxonomy (GTDB): domain Bacteria; phylum Chloroflexota; class Anaerolineae; order Anaerolineales; family Anaerolineaceae; genus JBDKTF01. Next base: position 1,546 of record JBDKTF010000499.1, on the reverse strand, counting down.
CATGGAGATCATCCAGGAACGGTTGGAACGCGAATACGACCTGGATATCGTCGTGACAGCGCCTTCGGTTGAATACGAGGTTGTGATGCGCACGGGCGAAGTGATTCGCATCGATTCACCGGCACAAATGCCGGATGAAGCGTTGATCGAAGAAGTGCGCGAACCGTGGATGAAGCTGGAGATCATCACTCCCACGGAATTTTACGGCACGATCATGGATCTGGCGATCAAGCGGCGTGGCACGTTTGTAGAGCAAGATTATCCGGCGCCCAACCGGGTGCAGTTGACCTTTGATATACCGCTTTCGGAATTGATTGTGGATTTCTTTGACGAGTTGAAGTCGCGCACGCGCGGTTATGCGTCCATGGATTACCAGTTTTCCGAGTATCGCAAGGAAGAACTGGTGAAGCTGGAAATTCTGGTCAATGAAGAGCCGGTGGATGCACTGGCAGCCATCGTTCATCGCAAAGACGCTTACCATAAAGGGCAGGCGTTGGTAACCAAATTGAAAGGAATCATTCCACGGCAGTTGTTCGATGTGCCGGTTCAGGCGTCTGCTTCAGGGCGAGTCATTTCGCGCGCCAACATCAAAGCGATGCGCAAAGACGTGCTGGCAAAATGCTACGGCGGCGACATCACCCGCAAAAAGAAGCTGCTGGAAAAGCAGAAACGGGGTAAACGGCGCATGAAGATGGTGGGCAACGTGGAAATTCCGCAGGATGCGTTTATGGCGATTCTGCGATTGGAAGACGAAAAGAAGGATTGACCGCCGTAATCTGCCGGGAAATACCTTTATGAATGTATTGATTGCGTTAACTTATTATCGTCCGCATTACTCGGGGCTGACGATTTATACTGAAAGGCTGGCGCGGGCGCTGGCAAAACGTGGGCACCAGGTGACGGTGCTCACTTCGCGTTTCCGCAAAGATCTCCCCGCCGTAGAGGTCCAGCATGGGGTACAGGTGAAGCGGTTGGGGGTGCTGCTGCGTGTCATCAAGGGCGTGATCATGCCAGGGATGCTCATCGAAGCGTGGAAGCAGATCCGAAAGGCGGATGTGGTGAATTTGCATGTGCCGCAGTTGGACGCAGCTCCCATTTCGGTGATGAGCCGGTTGCTGGGCAAGCCGGTGGTACTGACGTATCACTGCGATTTGCATCTGCCCAAAGGTGTGATTCATAAGATCGCCAACCAGGTTTCGCATATTGCCAATCATATCTCTGCGCGTGCGGCAACCGTGATCGTGACCAATACGCAGGATTATGCGGAACATTCACCATTTTTACAGCGCTATTTGAAAAAGGTGCGCGTCATTCCACCTTCCATTGTTTTGGAAAAGATCACCGAAGAAGATCGGAATGTGTTTCGAAAAAAATACCAGATTACCTCAGATCAACAGGTGATCGGGATGGTGGCGCGTCTGGCAACCGAAAAGGGCGTGGAATATCTGATCGATGCGCTGCCGCGGGTGCTGCAAGAATTTCCACAGGCACGGGTGCTGATGGTGGGACAATACCAGGATGTGTTGGGCGAAGAACGCTATGCTGC
>JBDKTF010000156.1:0-1807 GCA_039680295.1 Anaerolineaceae bacterium | reverse complement strand
TGGCTGGCGGTCGGCGCGGTGATCGGCGCGCAGTCTGGCGCGCTGATTGCCAATGAAACGCTTTCTTCCAACCTGATGAGCAAAGGGTTTATCTTTTTCATGTTCCTGATGGCGGTTTCCATGTGGGTCAAAAGCAACCGCGCGCCGCGAGAGATCAAAGAGTCTCACCTGGTGCGGATGACAAACAAAAACCGGGCAATCACCTTTGGCATCGGTCTGGTTTTGGGGATGATCAGCGGGCTGTTTGGCGCTGGCGGCGGCTTGATGTTCCTGCTGGTGCTGATGATCGTATTGAAATATTCCACCCACATGGCGATCGGCACCTCTTCACTCATCATGGCGATCACTGCCGCTTCTGGCACGTTGGGCTATGCGCTGCAGGACAATGTCGATTTTTCGACCGGGCTGATCATTGCCGTGTCGGCAGTGCTGGGGGGTGTGATCAGTGCGCGTCTGGCGAACAAGGTCAGCGAAAAAAGCCTGAATCGGATTGTGGGGGTGGTGTTTGCCTGTCTGGGCGTGTCGATGGTCATTTTACAGTAGAAAAGACAGTGGGGATTTGAAGCGCCTCTCCTGTCGACCCCTCGATTTGATCTCCGTGTATAATGAAAACATCATCCCTTTCGTGCGGGAATCTGGCAAAAGGATATACCCTCCATGACAGAGACCAATCTATTGAGCAAACGCGAACAAGAAGTTGTCAGGCTGCTGATGCAAGCGAAGAGCAACAAACAAATTGCGCTGGCGCTGGGAATTTCTATCCGCACCGTTGAATTCCACCTGAAAAATGTCTATACCAAATATCAGGTGAGTTCCAGAATCGAGCTCATTTTGCACCTCGGGAACACCACAGTCGCCGGGATTAACGAAAAACTGGGGGGTTCCACAGTTGATTTGATCGGGAAGAATGCCGAAAATGGAGAAAACTCCAGCTCGCATACGAGTTGGACTGAATCCATTCGAGATGCCGTCTCCACCATCGGCAAGGAGCCCGAAATGAAAAAACGCTGGACCTTCTATTCCCTCGCAGGCTTGATTTTTGGCGCTGCCTACTGGCACTATTTCAGCTTCACGGCGAAATTATTCAACGATATCAGCGCCAATGAACATGTCGTGAGCGACGGTGTGCTGATGATCCTCGCCCTGGTCGCTTATTTTTGTGTATGGCTCATCCCAGCCATTTTACCCGCAGCGGTTGAATACCGCCGCACAGCCTCATTGAAATGGTCTGTTCTGTCGGTTGTCACCGTGTGGATCAGCGCTGTACTGGGATACTACGCAAATTACCTGATCATGCTCGCCTTCATTGGGCTGCCCAATATGGAATTTCTGGCGGTTTTTGGAGAACGCTCCGCTGCTTTCTCGCAAACGTGGCAGAACATCCTCCCTGACCTGATTCTTCGCAACCTCTTAAAATGGATTGGTGTGGGAATTCTGGCGGGCGGGGTTTCCGGGTTGATCAGCACTTCCGTTGTTTCTGCGCTATCGAGGAAGCCTGGCAGGATGCTCGCAGCGTAGCGGGCGAAAAAAGTCATGATATCCGACCTCGTTTGAGGTGGGTAAGGATTTAGCAAGGTGAGGGCAGTGTTGTCCTCACCTTGCGTTTAAATCAACAACATCAGCGGGGAAGTGCTGGATGATGCGGCAGGGGACGATTGCGCCAGCAGTACGATCTGAACGGCGCGGAAAGTTACATGTTCAGATATTTAAGCACCTCATAGACCAGAAACGCGGGCCAGACGAGGCTCTTTAAAAACCCCAGCACGCCCAGTCCAAAGGTGGTGGCGGTGCCGATGTAATAGACGCA
>JBDKTF010000259.1:0-2482 GCA_039680295.1 Anaerolineaceae bacterium | reverse complement strand
ACTGGATTCGTTCCCGTCAGGAGATGCGCGAGCTTCGTTACTGGCTGTCCGCCGCCTCTTATGACAGCCGCGATCAATCTTTCAATAACCGCATCTACCTGGTCTACCTGATTCTGTTCTTTGGCATTCTGGCATTTGTAACGCTGACTTTTCTGGCAGGCAGCGGCGCCGTTTTGTTGAAAAGCATTGCTCCAGAAGACCCTGCTCGGGCGGCGGCGTTTCTTCAATTGTTGCTGCTCGGAATCTGGAGCTTCTATTCGCTGATCCAGGCTCTGCGGCGCAGCCCAATCGTATTCTCCGAACCGGATGCCTATTTGCTCTGCCAGATGCCCGTAAACCGGCGTCAGGTTGTGGTCCGCTGGCTTATTATGCCCTGGTTCAAGAGCACCATCCCCTTCTGGCTCGTGGCAATCACGCTCGGATTTTCTCTCGCCGAAACGACCCTTCCATCCGGTGCGGCGCAGACGGTGCACATTATGGAATACATCGGATATGGATTGCGTGCCTGGCTTGCCATCCTGCCGGTTCATTTTGCACTTTTCGTCATCACTTGGCTTGCGGGAACCCTGCGCTTGAAAACAACAACCCGCCATCATTGGCTGGCGCTGCTGGCGCCGGGGATTCTCTGCCTGCTCGGCTTGGCGCTGCTGGCGGTCATGCCGCATGGCATTCTCTCTTCCCCGCTCTGGATATCGGTGGCAGACGGATTGGCGTACCCGACCCTGGCAGGCTTTGGACAGGGCAGCTACGGTTTGGGTTTATCCGCCAGTGCTATTTTTGCGGCTTGCATGTTGGCTATCTTGGCGTGGGTTTCTGGCTCGATCAGCCTGTGCAGGACAGCCGAAGAAACCCAGGAGACCGAATTAATCGCTTCGGCAGCTCAATATGGTTTTTCTGATCTCGCCCAACAATTAAGAAACAAACAGCATCTGGGTGTCGGTCGAATTTCCTCAACGCAATCCATGCGTCCCGGTGTGATGGTGCTGGTGTGGAAAGACATCGTCCAATCCCTGCGCCTGTTTCGACTGTCATCGCTGATGAGCTGGATGTCGATATTCGGCGCTTTCGCTGCCTTCCCCTTTTTGCCGGGGATCAGCGGCATGGTGGCACTGGTGATCTGGACCATGCAGGTGGGGAAAGTGTCCATCATTCGATTGCGGAACGACCTCGCCTGCTGGTCGATCATTCGCCAGTTGCCGTTCTCTGCCAGACGGTTCATTCGATATGATCTGGCTCCGGCGTATCTGCTGACCCTGCTCGTCAATTGGATCGCGCTGGGATTTGGAACAGCGCTTCTGGGTCTGCACATCATGGGCTGGATGCTGCTGGTGCCTGGAATGGCCCTGAGCGTGTTCGGAATTTCGGCGTTCGATATTTTGCGCCGGTCGAAAAGCGATTTTCTGATGAATGGGTCCGTCCCGGATGTGAGCTCCACTGGCGTCTTGCTGGGTGCATTCTGCGCCGTGGTTCCATATCTCATTGCCAGCAACTTCCCCGGCTTCACCGGAATGGTCATTGCCATGGCGGTCAGCCTTGGGTTGGGATTGCTGGCGATGACGCTGGCAGACCAATCCTACCGAAGAGTATGAGCGATTAGACAAACGCCGTCTTACGCGTGCCGATCCCCGGACGATGCCAACCCTGCCGCGATCCAATCGGGCAGGGCGTCCAGCAGCGGCTGCATCACCAGACGGGTGCCCTCATGGAAGAAATCGATATTGCCGTACGCATCTCCGCCGTTGCTGTCCACCAGATCGGTAACGCCGCGCAGAATTAAGCACCGCGTTCCATTGTGCGCTGCCGTCCAGGCAATCGCCCCTGACTCCCAATCTCCTGCAATGGCGCCGTACTTTTCTTTCAGCATGGGCACTTCCGACGTCAGCAAATCACGGTCCGCTGATACCAGCAGACTGCGCCGCACCCTCGACGGTTCGGGAACAGGAACCCACGCAAGGTCCGGTTCCGTGCTGTATGCGGCGATGGCAGCGTCTGGGTCGCTCATTTGTTCAATAATGTCATAGACCAGCGTGCGTTCCGCCAGAATCACCTCGCCGCGTTCCACGCAGCCGTTAAAACCGCCGCAGGTTCCCAGGTTGATCAGCAGCTCCGGGCGCCAGCGGTTAATGGCGTACTGCGTGGCTGCCGCCGCGCTGATCTTTCCCCACCCCCCGTCCAGAAATGCCACATCTTCCGTCCAGCCGGGACGAAGTTCCATGGGCGTCACCAGCGCCTCGCCAAACGGGGTCGTTTCACGGGGAAGCTCCGGGTAACGGGCTGCCACCTGCCGCCACTCGCTGCGTGCGGAGGTTTCGACCACAACCCGAATGACCGGTTCAGGCTTCATGTTGTTTTTGCGCCCGCGATTTGCGCGGTTCCTTGATGTTGACATGATTATTGGTCAGAAAATCGATCAGACTGGGGCGGGTCCGTTCTTTGCGGCTCTTGCGGTGGTTGATGCGCTCGAGATGCGCCATCTCCCAGG
>JBDKTF010000351.1:0-5953 GCA_039680295.1 Anaerolineaceae bacterium | reverse complement strand
AAACACTCCACACCGAATCACAATCCAAACCAAACCATCGACTGGCAGCGATCACGCAGCGCGCCATCCGGCTTTCAACCAGCGAAACCGGCAGAAAAGGCATGCTTTCCGCTGTGGATCAGGCGGTGATCAGCCTGGGGAATTTCGCTGCCGCGGTTTTGCTGGCGCGTTTTGTCAACCCCACTGAACTGGGCATTTACACCGTCGGATATCTGGCGGTGTTTCTCGTGCGCGCCATTCAGGACGGCATCATCATTCAGCCGTTGAATTCTTTCGGTGCTGCGATGGATGATGATGACTTCCCCGCCTACGCCAGCACCACGGGCGTTTTCCAACTCGCGCTCATGTTCATCACCGCCGGATCGGCGGCGTTGGTGGGCTGGCTGTTGACCCTGTTGGGCAACGACATGGCTGGACCAGCGATATTCTCGTTGTGGTTCGCTTTTTCGGGCTGGCAGATTCAGGAATTTCTGCGCCGCATCTTCTACACCCGCGGCGAGGTTTTGAAAGCGGTGACCAACACCGTCCTTTCCAACCTGATTCGTCTGGGGGTCATCTGGTGGATGGGAACCCATCACCTGCTCAACGGCGTACAGGGACTGAATGCCATCGCCTGGGGCGCGCTCGCGGCGTTCATTCTCGGCATGGTTCAGGGGCGGCGTTATTGGTCGCGCCATCTGCTCAACATCAAACAAACCTGGCTGCAAAACTGGCGCTTTGGGCGCTGGGTTCTGGGGGGCACCCTGGCAAACTGGGTGACCGTGCAGTTTTATCCCATTCTCACCGCCGGGATGATCAGTTTTGCCGCCGCCGGGGCTTACCAGGCGCTGCAAAACCTGGTGGCGCCGGTGCATGTACTCCTGCGCGCAGCCGATACCTTCCTCACCCCGCGAATTGCCAAAATCTTTCACAAAGATGGCTATCATAAGCTGGGAAAGACTCTGGCGCTCACTTATCTGATCACTGGCATACCGGTGGCTGCGCTGCTGTTTTGCGCAGTGGAATTCGCTGAACCCCTGCTGCGTCTCGTGCGTGATGATACCTATCTTCCCTTCAGCAAGGGAATCATCCTGCTGGCGATTTTCTACGCCCTATGGTATGCCTATTCGCCGCTGCAAACCGTACTCAAATCCATACGCCACAGCGAACCCATCTTCCTCGCCAATATTGTAGCCATGGGGTCCATGTTCACTGTGGGATTGGTCATGATCCGCACCTGGGGTGTCTATGGAACCATGGCAGGGCAGGCGGTCAATGCGTTGATTATCAACATCGTCCTGTGGTTATCCTGGCGGAAGCTCATGCGTCAGGAGACAAAAGTATCGGCGCCATCTCCTGATCACCCTTAAAAAATCGTCTATAATGGAGTGAGTGATTCCATCGGAAAGGAAGCAGCATGAACCAACCCTCGATTGAAGTCTTAATCACCATGCCGTTTGAGGATGCACTTTTGGAGAAGCTCCGGCAGGTATCACCCCGACTCAATGTCGTCTGCCGCCCAGCCAATAAGATCGAAGACGTCCCCGCCGATCTGTGGAATAAAGCCGAAGTGCTGTATACCGCGAATGTCATCCCGTCTCCCGAACAGGTTCCCAATCTGCGTTGGGTGCAGTTTCATTTCGCCGGGATCGATTACGCTGTGAATACCCCCCTGCTCGCCAATCCCAACCTGATCGCCACAACGCTCAGCGGCGCCGCCGTATCGCAGATGGGTGAATATGCCGTCAGCATGCTGCTTGCGCTTGGACATCACCTGCCAGGGATGCATTTCTGCCAGCTAAAATCGGATTGGCCTCGCGACCGCTGGGAGCGGTTCAGTCCGATGGAACTGCGCGGCAGCACGGTGGGTATTGTGGGATACGGCAGCGTAGGCAGACACATCGCCCGGCTGCTGCATGCCTTTGGCGCCACGGTTCTGGCAGCGAAACACGACGTCATGACGCTGGAAGACGCAGGCTATACGCAGCCCGAGATGGGCGATCCAGAAGGTGTCTTCTTCCACCGCCTCTACCCGTTTCAGGCGGTCGGTTCCATGCTCAAGGATTGCGATTTCATCGTCGTCACCACACCTCTCACGCCTCAAACCAGAGGAATAATTGGCGCAGAACAGTTTGCCCACTGCAAACCCACGGCTTATCTGGTGGACATCTCGCGCGGCGGCGTGGTGGATCATGCGGCATTGATCGAGGCGCTGCAGTCCAGGAAACTGGCTGGCGCGGCGCTGGACGTTTTCCCCGAGGAACCCCTGCCCGCTTCCAGCCCACTGTGGGGAATGCCCAACGTCATCATCACACCGCATCTTTCGGGCAACAGCCCGCATTATTTTGAACGCGCCGTGACTTTGTTTTCTGAAAATCTAAACCGCTACATGGCAGGGTTGCCTTTGTACAACCGCTTTGATCCCCAGAAGGGATATTAATGGTCGATTGAGGGTTCACCGCATGATGGTTTCACCGTTACCGCAGCGTCTTCGTTATGTTTTATTCGATCTGGGCAGCACCTTAATATATTTCCATGGAAATTGGGATGCGGTCATGGCTGAGTCCAATCGCCTGCTGACCCAGGCGTTGATCGAAATGGGCTGCAAGTTTGATCCGGCACAGTTTTCAGCGGCGTTCAGCGAACGCATGCAAGCCTATTACGTGGATCGTGATACCGATTTCATCGAAACAACCACCCAGCATGTTCTGCGATCTCTGCTGGAAGAGAAGGGGTATTGCCATTTTTCTGAGGAGCATATCCGCCGGGCGCTGCGCGCCATGTACGCCAACTCGCAAAAACACTGGCGTTGTGAAAGCGATGCCCGCCCCACGCTGGAGAATTTGCGCCAGCGCGGATACCGGTTGGGGATTGTGTCCAACGCCAGCGATGACGACGATGTTCAGGCGCTGGTGGATCAGTCAGAACTGCGCCCCTATTTCGATTTCATTCTCTCTTCCGCGGCGGTGGGCATACGTAAACCTGACGCGCGTATTTTCCGTCTGGCGCTGGATCAATGGGCGACACGCCCTGAGTTTACGGTAATGGTTGGCGATCTTTTGAACGCCGATGTGCTGGGTGCACATAACGCCGGCATGGCGGGGATCTGGATTACACGCCGTGCCAATCCGAATGACAACCGACGCTATACCGGGATCATTCATGCGGATGCCGTCATCGCCGAGCTGGCGCAACTGCCCGCCCTGCTGCCACCGGTGAAATAAGCATGTCTGCCCGGAGAAACTGGCTGGCATACCTTGCGCTTTGCGCCGGGATTCTGTCGCTCAGCATGTCGTCAATCTTTATTCGTTGGGCAGATGCGCCCGGTCCGGTGACGTCATTTTACCGGATGGGATTGGCGGCAGTCATCCTGACGCCCTTCGCGCTGCGCAAAACCTCCTTCGGCGCTATCGACCGGCGGGCGTGGATCTTTCCGGTGCTGGGCGGCATATTTACTGCGCTGGATCACGGCGTATGGAGCACCGCCCTGAGCTGGACACGCGTGGCAAACGCGACGCTGATGAACAATACCGCCCCCATCTGGGTGGCGCTTTTTGCCTGGATCGTCCTGCGAGAAAAGCTCAAACCCTCCTTCTGGGTGGGTTTGATCCTGGCGATGACCGGTGCAACCATTGTTCTGGGCAGCGATCTGCTCCAGCACCCCACATTGAGCCGCGGGGACGGTCTGGCGCTGCTTTCGGGTATTTTCTATGCGGGATATTTTCTGATCACCCAGAGGGGCAGGGAAAAGTTCGCCACACTGACCTACATCTGGATGATCTGCATCGTCAGCGCGCTGGTGCTGTTGGGCATCTGCCTGGGAAGTGGCTTTGCGCTGGTTGGATACGACACACGAACCGTGCTGGTCTTTATGGCTACGGCGCTCATCTCGCAGGTCGTCGGCTACTTCTCGGTGGGTTATGCCCTCGGTCACCTGCCTGCGTCGTTGGTGGCGCCAACCATGATCGTCCAACCCGTGCTGACCGCCCTGCTGGCAATTCCAATGGTGGGGGAAAGCCTGCAACCCTCCCAATGGATCGGCGGTCTGATCGTTCTGGCAGGTATTTACCTGGTCAATCACAGCCATTCCACCGCATCGCCGACGGGCGAACAGGTGATTCCGACTGATTAATTCCTCTTTCTTTCACACAGGAAAAGCCCTATGAATCTCATACCCATTCTGATCCTGGTTCTCGTCATTTTCCTGATCGCTGTGCTGCTTTTCCGCACAGCCCTGTTTGGCATCGACCCCATGGAAGTGGAAGCGTTGACCGAGGAAGATGTGGATATCGATGCGAACGCTGTGGCATCCCATCTATCTCTCGCGGTCGCCATCCCCACCATCTCCAGCGAAGACCCGAAAACCTTTGACCTGATACCCTTCGATCAACTGCACGATTTATTTGAAACAATGTACCCCACCGTGCACGCCCACCTGAGGCGCGAGGTCATCAATGGCGGCTCCCTGCTCTTCACCTGGCAGGGAACCGATCCCGATCTGGATCCCATCCTTTTGATGAGCCACCTGGATGTGGTCCCCGTGGATGACGCCAGCCGTGCGGAGTGGGAATACCCGCCGTTCAAGGGGCAGATCGCGGAGGGATATGTATGGGGGCGCGGCACACTGGACATCAAAAGCGGTGTTGTTGCCGTTCTCGAAGCCGTGGAAACCCTGCTCAAGCAAGGTTACACCCCTCAGCGCACCATTCTGCTTGCCTTTGGTCATGATGAAGAGGTGGGCGGGCAGTTGGGTACGACAGCGATCGTGGAATTGCTGCAAAAACGCGGCGTGGTGCTCGAAGCCGTGCTGGACGAGGGCGGCGGTGTGGTCGACGGGATTTTGCCCGGCGTCGAACCGCCTGTTGCACTGCTGGGTAACGCCGAGAAAGGGCATATTACATTTGAGCTGGTTGTGAACAGCAGCGGCGGACATTCCGCCACACCGCCTCAACAGACCGCCATCGGCATTCTGAGTGCTGCCATCGCTCGAATTGAATCCCATCCGTTCCCTGCCAATCCACGCATCATTCGCCCCATGTTTGAGGCTTTAGGCGATGACTGCCCCGTACTCACCCGCCTGGTATTTGCCAACCTTTGGCTTCTGGGCGGATTAGCAAAAAAGCAGTTGCTCGCATCGCCCAAGACGGCGGCAGCCATTCGCACCACCACCGCTGCAACCTACATCGAAGGCGGCGTGAAAGACAATATTCTTCCCCAAAAGGCGCGTGCGCTGGTCAACCTGCGCATCCTGCCCGGTGAAACGGTGGAAACGGTGACTGAACGTGTCAGGAAGATCATCCATGATGAACGCGTGGAGATGCACATCGCCAACGATCATTCCGCCTGGGAGCCGTCGCCTGTGTCCGCGCCGGATTCGCCGCGCTACCTGTGGGTCGAACGCACCATCCGCCAGATCTTCCCCGAAGCGGCGGTCGTTCCCAATCTGGTGCTGGGCGCCACCGATTCCAGACATTACATACCGCTCACCAGCAATATTTTCAGGTTTACCCCTTACCTGCTGGACGAAAACGAGATGGACCGCGGACACGGCGTCAATGAGCGCATGAGTGTGGAAAACCTCGGCAAAATGGTCGGTTTCTTCATCCAACTCCTGCGCAGCGCAGATGAGGAAGTGGAAGAAGCTTGATGGTAATCGAAGATCGGTGATTTCAAGACCCCGGGGGAACTGACAACCTCCGGGGTTTTTTCTTCCCCTGCGCTGTTTATTCACTTTTGGTTTTTCTTCAGGTTCAGCCTCTTCGCGACCTTCGCGTTGATTTCTTCGGGGTGATTATCACTTCTGTTAACCTTAAGCGTTTCAGAATCAGGTATAAAAAAGGCGGTCCCAGCGGCTGGCGCAGACCTTGCAACCATTCCCCTGACCGTACTTTCTACCGGTAGATCTGTCATTCCTTCTATGAGGTGTTTATGAAACTTCGAACCAACTTCTCACTGATTGCACTCTTCACGCTGC
>JBDKTF010000315.1:0-1806 GCA_039680295.1 Anaerolineaceae bacterium | reverse complement strand
CCAGACCGGTTTGCATAGCGCGCCATGCCACAAGCCAGAGGGGCAGCCCCGCTGCCAACAGTGTACATGCGTTTGCCAGCGCGGCACTGTTGGGGGGTACCAATCCACTGGCAGACGGAAACATGAGGATATACATCACAATCTTCTGTACACCCAGAATCGTCAGCCCCAGACCATAGATCAGCCATACCACGCGGTACAGACGGCGCACCTCGTTGAGAACAGGGCGCGCTTCGGCGATGCGCCGATCGCGCCGCAGCACATCGAGCAGATACAGCGCCGCCACACCGTTGATCAGAATGGCAATCAGGTTATCCCATATATTCTGGTCGCTGCCCAACAGCGCGCTGGCGGTTGGCAGCCGCAGCAGCGCCAGCAGCAGACGGTCAATCAACGCCAGGGCATTATTCACCGCAGGAATGAGCAAGCCCACCAGCGCGGCGTAAAAGAAAACGCCGCGGGTGCGTTCAATATGTTCCTCGGGATCGCGGGCTGCACTGCGCTGCGCCATGCCCCAATGCAGCAGAAAGACGGGCAGCCCGACCAGCGTCAGCGCCAGTGAACCGGAAAGATCGCTGGCAGTGCCGCCAATCCGATCCGGTTGGATGAGCGTACGAGCCAGCCCGATGACGCCCCATACGATCACTTCCAGACTGACGAGCGCCACCAGATACATGTAAATTCGACGGATGGTTCTCATTTCAGCCTCCGATCATTCTGTGGGCACAGGAACCGGTTCGATTTTATTGTAGTAGCCACCATACCAGCCGTAATCACCGTAGGGATAGGGTATATAGGTGATCTTCCAACTGCCCTTTTCACGCCGCAGGGTAATCGTCTGGGTTTCACGGTAGGGTGTGCTGAACAGCCCCTCCACATTGTGGACAATGATAATGGTGATGACAGCGGTTTTGTTGTCAGAAATCTGGGTATCGCCGATCTCCACCCCGGTTCGATACATTTCACTTTGCGTTGAAGTGAGGTTCGCCTGGAATGTTCCCAGCGTGGGTTTACCTTTGGTTTCATCAGACAGGTAGGAATAAGCGCGTTGATAATCCTGCTTTTGCACCGCGATCATGTAATTGCGCAGCACGCCTTCGGGTGTGGTTTCTTCGCCGTAGGTTTGTTGTGCCCCGCTGCGTGCCAGGAACAGTCCCACGGCTACCAGCACCAGCGCGGCAATACCGATTAAAAGGAAAAGGAGAAAACGGTCTGATTTCATAGGAATACTCCTGAACGGTTAATGGTTCTATATACATTGTAGAGTTTATGGGGTTGAAATACAAGAAATACCAGCGGAAATGAAAGGCAGGAAATGTAAAGCATGCTTGACATTCGATTGACGCCGTGATAAGATATGTAAAGCAAACTTTACACAACGGAGGCGCAATGAAAAACCGGCTGGAGGAATTTCGCGCACAAAGGAGCTGGACGCAGCAGGAACTGGCGGATCGGGTTGAAGTCTCGCGCCAGACCATCATCTCGTTGGAAAGCGGGCGGTACAACCCGTCCATTCTGCTGGCGTTTCGGCTGGCACGCCTGTTTGGCGCATCCATCGAAGACATTTTTCAATACGAAGAGGAACACGAAAATGACGAACCAAAATCCTGAACTGAACCGCTCCTGGAAACAGGGTTGGGCGCTCCTGATTTCGGGGATTGTTCTGATGACAATCGGATTGGGCATCCGGGCTTTTGCGCCCAACCTGTGGGTGAACGTCAAAGTGGTGATCGCGTTGGGGCTGGTGGTAACCGGCTGCGCGGTGGGCGTGCTGACGCGCGCCGCGGTGCTGCGCCGCAACCCGGA
>JBDKTF010000416.1:0-2649 GCA_039680295.1 Anaerolineaceae bacterium | reverse complement strand
GTTGTAATCAATGAAGGCAGGATCGTGGAAGAAGGTTCTCATGATGAGCTTCTGGCGAATAAAGGTTTTTACCATCATCTGTACATGAGCCAGTTTAAGGGTCAGGCAATATAAAAAGAGATGACTTGCGACTTCTTATTTGATGTTTGAATGCCCTGTGGCGCGGCGGCATTCGGACCTCACCCCCAACTCCTCTCCTGAAGGCGAGGGGCTTTCTGTTCAAACTCCTTGCGAAGCACCCCGCAGGAGTTCATCGAGATATGAGTCCGCATTGATATTGCATCATTTGTGTTTATAATAAAAGTGCGTTTACAACTGAATCCGTTCATTCGGCACCTGAAAGGGGTATTTCTTTGTACTGCCCTTGTATACAGCCCTCCATATCTTCAATGGAGGACTTTTTGTATCTCGAATGAGATATATGCCAGGATTGAACCAAGGAGAAAGATGATGACGAAAGACTTAAAAATCTATCTGGAAGACCAGCCGGGTTCACTCGCCAAGGTGGGTGAAGTTCTCGGTCTGGCAGGTGTGAATATCGAAGGGATATGCGGAATGGTTGTCGAGGGAAAGGGGATTTTCCATATCCTTGTGCAGGATGCGGTTAAGGCTCGCCGGGCGCTGGAGGTAAATCACATTCAAGTTTCTGAGGAACACGACGTGCTTGTATTGGATGTGGAGGATCGACCGAGTGTATTGGGGAATATTGCCCGCCGGCTGGCGAACGCTGAGGTGAATATCCGTCTTGCTTATCTGGCTACATCGACGCGGTTGGTGATCGGCGTTGACAATATTGAAAAGGCGCAGGCAGCCCTTCAGCCGAAGAAACCAGCATAAGGATGCGGGGGGAATGAAGCCGAAGATCGAGAAGACCCAATTCGGTTCAATCACCATCACTGGAGAGGAGTATGAGCACGATGTAATCATCCGATTAAATGGGAAAGTCGAGAAACGGAAGAAAAAGCTGTCGAAGGCAATCTACGGAACCAGCCATATCCTCTCGCTGGCTGAAGCCGAATATGTCTATGAAGATGGAGCGAAATGGATGATTATTGGGACCGGGCAATCTGGCATGGTTACGCTTTCTGACGATGCTGCCCGATTTTTCAAGGAGCAGGGTTGTAAGGTGATCATGCTGCCCACGCCGGAAGCCATCCATTTTTGGAACGAGTCAGAAGGAGCAGGAATCAGCCTGTTCCATGTGACCTGTTGAAATGTCATCCATCAATCCAATCACGAAAAGACTCTGGAAATCAATTTTTCTAGAGTGTATTATTTTTATTTGTTTGCATTTTTCAGCGTGAAATAGCCCTGATTCTGGATTTCCCTTAACACCTGACCGGCATCGTAAAACCCAGAGATCATGGAATACCGGTCAAAGCGACGGCTGGTCCGGCTGCCAGTACAAGAGAATCTACACCAGATTGCTCATTAGATACCTGAACAGGTATCTAATTTTTTATTTCTTCAAAAATACCCTTGACTTGGAGTTAACTCCAGGTGATATGCTTTCGTCGTAATTGGAACCTTATTCAGAAAGAGAAAGAATACCATGAGCTTTAATCAGTATGCGCCAACGCGAGTTTTGTTTGGCGCAGGTCAATTGAACAATCTGAAAAACCAAAAGATGCCCGGCAAGAAAGCCATGATCGTGATTTCGAACGGGAAATCTACCAAAACCAACGGGTTTCTTGCGCGGGTGGAAGAGCAACTTCATCTCGCCGGGGTTGAAACAGCCGTATATGACAGGGTCCAGGCAAATCCGTTGAAATCGACGGTGATGGCGGGCGGCGCCTTTGCCAGAATGAATGGTTGCGATTTTATTGTAGCTTTAGGTGGCGGGAGCTGCATGGATGCATCCAAGGCAATTGCTGTCATGGCAACCAACGAAGGCGATTGTTGGGACTACGCAGGTGGTGGAAGTGGAAAAGCAATGCCAATCAAGCAGAAGCCGCTTCCCATCGTTGCCATTACCACTACGGCAGGAACAGGCTCTGAGGTTGATGCGTGGGGTGTGATTACCAATGAAGATACCCACGAAAAAATTGGATTTGGCGGCATTGACGATTTGTTCCCGATGCTGTCCATCGTTGATCCAGAGCTAATGCGCACCGTTCCGCCAAAGTTTACGGCATATCAGGGCTTTGACGCATTGTTTCACAGCGTTGAAGGCTATGTTTCCAGGGGCGCCAATCTGATGAGCGATATGTATGCCATCACCGCGATTGAAAATATCAGCCGCAATCTGGCAAAGGCGGTACAGGATGGAAATGACCTGGATGCGCGTGAAAAAGTTGCCTTTGGCAATACGCTTTCCGGTTATGTGATGGTCGTTGGTGCATGCACCAGTGAACATTCCCTCGAACACGCCATGTCTGCATACCATCAGGAACTGCCTCACGGTGCCGGTCTGATCCTGATCAGCAAGGCGTATTTCACCCACTTGATCGACAGACATGTGTGTGATGATCGCTTTATTCGCATGGCTAAAGCAATGGGCATGGAAGGTGCGAAAGAGCCAATGGACTTTATTACCATGCTGGTAAAGTTGCAAAAAGAATGCGGCGTGGGTGATTTGAAAATGTCGGACTACGGCATTAAGCCAGAAGAGTTTGAAACGATGGCGGAAAATGCAAAGTACACGATGGG
>JBDKTF010000141.1:0-5043 GCA_039680295.1 Anaerolineaceae bacterium | reverse complement strand
TCTGCAGAGACAAAACTTGCCAGGAGTTCCTGAGACATTGTCAGGTTGAGTGATTGGATGGTGTCTGCCAACACGGGTTTTGCCGTCACCATCTGACTGTAGGTCAATGCCATCTGATCAGAAGATTGGGACGATGAGAAATCCGATCCCTTTATAGCGGGCGGAATATCCACGGTGATCAATACCGTCGGATAGGGAGATTCGAAATTGGTGCCCGCTTTTTCAACAATTTTTACAGAATCGGGTATCTGTGAAATTGCCAGTTGGAGGGTCTGCTGTGTTTGTTGAAGCGCCCGTTCATCGCTTCTCAAGTCATTGAGCTGTGATTCTTTCTGGCTGATCTGAACCGCCCTGGCAACATTCTTTGCGTTGAGTGCATCGATTTCATTTTGCAGTTTGGTGATGGTTTCTTCTTCGGTCTCCAGTTGATTCTGAATGCTGGTCAACGAGACCGCGTATCTTTCCCCCTGAAGATTTTGCACATGGGTCACAAATACATTGGCAAGCGTATTCGCGATCAGCGCTGCCTTCTCGGGCGAATGATCGGTGACCGATACATGGATTAACTGGGTTTTTTCTACCGGCGCCACCGATATCTTTTCGGCAAGGTCATCTGTGGAAATATTGAGATCCAACTCTGAGATGACCTGCTGCATGACCGACGAACCCTTGATCACCTCGCTGTAAGTCACAGCCAGTTGTTGCCCAGCCATAATCAGATTGTAATTATTCGTGGTCGCATCCGCATTCGGTTGGATATATAAAACAACCGACGCTTCATAGGTCGGCTTTTGCAGCGACGTGATCAGCAGCATTCCAACGATCAGCAGGATGGGCACCGATATGATCAGCGGCAGACGGTGCCGGATGACTGAGAAAATCCATTGAAGCTCAACCGTATCCTGGTTTGACATGATCGACTCCCGTGTTTGCTTCCAAACCGTCGATGAATGAAGAATCTTAACTTTTGATCTGCCGGGAATTACGTTTGTGCGTTTCCATGCTCCGCCATTTCGGCAGGAATACCTGCCAAAATGGATTTTGCCTGCACTATTTATTCAGATGAGCATCCATTTACCGAACATTCTCATCCGATGGTTGCACTGAAACAGCGATCATGCCAAGTCTGACAGATGCTTATTTTCATTATAACGAAGCGGTTTCGGATGTCAACATACCCAGGTGCGCGTATCCTTTCATCCATTAATCGCCCCACTCAGCGATTGACAGACAACCCATAAATACGTATGATCTGAATAATCTTAATGGCAATGCTGCATCGTCTTTCTGAAGCAAATTTCTCTGGTTCACCCCATTAACCGGCATAGAAGCCCGCAACCAACCACCACGGTATCAGAAGGTTGGAGGTTTTGTGATAAAAATTCTCAGCGGCTTTCGAAACCTGGGCAGGATCCTCCTGATTTTATGCGCTGTTGGTCTGATCGCGTTCACCGCGCATCCGGTTGCAGCCATCCCCACTTCTCAAGAATTACCAAACAGGGTTTATTTGCCGCTCATCAGCAAAGGCTTGCCGGGGTATTTTGTATCCCCCAGCGGCAGTGATCTCAATCCGGGCACCTTCAGCCAACCCTGGCGAACGATCGGCAAAGCTGCCAGATCGGTTCTTCCCGGCGACACGGTATATGTTCGCGGCGGCATATATATAGAAGCGGTCAGCTTGAATATCTCAGGCACACAGCAAAATCCGATTCAATTCCTCGCCTACCCGGGAGAAACACCCGTGGTTGACGGGGATAACCGCCTCCCATCCAGTTATGACGGATTGCTCTATCTCAAAGGTGACTGGATCAGGGTTTCAGGCTTCGAGGTCCAAAATTCAGCCTACATCGGCGTTCAGCTCCACGGTCAGCACGATACCGCCGATGCCATTTATTCCCACGATAACCAGAAAACGGGCATCTGGGTGCAGGGGGATTATGGAACGGTTGAAAACAGCCGTCTCTGGCAAAATGGATTAGCCAGCGGGAGCGCCGCATTGTCCACGGCGCGTGATGAAAATAATGGAACGACCGACTACGGCATCCTGAGAAACAACACCGTCTGGGAAAACAAAGGAATCGGCATCGATTCTTATGAGTCAAACGGAACAATCATCGAAGGAAATCTCGTTCACGACAACGCCAATGGCAATATCTATATCTCTGACGCAACCAATGTGCTATGCACCCGAAACTATATTTACATGACCCCGGGAAGCATGTATTACGGCGGGCAAAATACGAATTTTGGCATCCTGCTTGGCGACGAAAAATATACCCCGCCTTCTGACAACATTACCGTGATTAACAATATCGCTTACGGCAACAACTTTAATCTGAAATGGCACGCCGGAGATGGCGGTTATGGAATCATGAAGAATGTCTTGATCGCCAATAATACCTTCGTCAACACCATGCCCAATACACAGGGCAACGCGAATCTGGATATCTCGGATGGACCGCACCAGAACGTTCGCATCATCAACAATATCATCGTGCAGGATGATTCTCAACTGATTGAAGACATTCCAGACGTTTCAGGGATTACATTTTCACACAACCTGTGGTCAAAAGCCCCCCATGCGAATGTGTTGGGAACCGGATCGATCGTTAAAGATCCCAAACTGGCAAGAACCGGATCGCCGTATAATAATTACCTCTGGTTTGAATTGACAGACGGCAGTCCGGCAATTAATGCTGCTTTATCGCTGCCGGAAGTCACCGTCGATTTCTTGGGAACCGTGCGCGGATCCCCTCCAGATCTTGGCGCGCTGGAGGATTAATCGAGCGGCACCAGATCGATCACGACCACTTCGGGCGGCGCCAGAAAACGAACCCGCGGCGCTGAACCACCTGTCATTCCCAATCCACGGTTGACGTACATCGTCATCGAATCGAGATGGTAAAGCCCCATCTCGAATGTTTTTCCGTAAATGGAATTGGTATAAAGCGCGCCAATGATCGGCAACCGCACCTGCCCCCCGTGGGTATGCCCGGTCAAATACAGATCAATACCCTGATCCCGGGCAGCATACGCCAGATCGGGCTTGTGATAGAGCAAAAGCGTGAAGTCATCTGGCTTCACTTGCTGCATCAAACGATTCAATGTCATTTCGTCGACCGTCTGGTCCACATAACTCATCCCGATGAGGGTAAAGTGTTCTCCCAACTCGGGGATCTTCACCACCTCATCATTTAAGATGTGAATATCCTGTTTTTTGAACAACAGGGGCATCATCCACGGTTCTTCCACATTGCCATTCACCGCGTAAATTCCTAGAGGGGCATGAAGCTGGCTCACCAACTCTCGCAGGTTTTCACCAGCCAGATCATCCCCCACGTAGGTTTCATTCGGATAATCTCCGGTCATCACGATCAAATCTGGATTTAACGATGCCACCAGTTCGGGAATTTCCCGTTCGCGTTTTGTCGTCCGTTCAACGTGAATATCGCTGAGCTGAACAATTCTCGCCGGATGTTTCAAACCCGGCACCGGGATTTCAATCCGGCTGACGGTCAGACGAAACGGTTCGATCATGAAACCATCGATTCCGGCGCCAAGCAGAAGAAGACTGAGTGTGATCAGAGTGCCCATTGCAATTTTATGGAAAGATGGATGTTTAAAGAACGACAGAATCCATCCCAACACCAGGCAGAAGCACAGGACAGCAATCTGCAAGACGGCGAACGGAATCCACGTCGAAACGGTTTCACCATACGAAATATTCAATACGGGCAGCAAGGATATCCAGACGCCATCCAGAATCAAAAATCCGGCGCTGATCAGTACACCTGGCAAAAAGAAACGTCTCACAAAAAATGGTCCCGATTGGATTCTGGTCATTGCGCTGAAATCCTCATGGTTTGATTCATAAGAAACAAAATACCGACTTTTTTCTGAGGGCTATTTTCCGTTTCCGACATAAGTGCATACCGCGAATTGATATCATTATAAATTCATTCCGATAAAAGATTTCTTATGCTTGACTCTCTTTGTAATTTATCTTAATATAAATTTATCCCTTTAACAATTTCATATTCATATTCATATTCAAACAGCGTAGGAGGTTCATATGTCTTTGAAAGATACATGGCATCGATTGAACCGGGTGGTCATTACATCGCTGCGGCTGGCGCTCATTCTCTTTCTTTGCATTTCTTCTTTTTATTGGTTCCCCACATATCGAGCGCAGGCATCCAACGCCTTCCAGGCAGGACCTTTCACCATTTCCGGAAATGCTGGAGTCGCGGGCACAACCCTGAGTTACAACGATGGGAGTCCGCAAACCGTGACCGCTGACAGCAGCGGAAACTATTCCGTCACCGTCCCTGAGGGATGGACGGGGATCATTACGCCGTCTTTGGCTGGGTACGAATTTGCTCCATCCAGCCGTGAGTATACAACCCCTGTTGTCGGGAATCTGACGGGCGAGGATTACACCGCCACCGCCATACTCCTGACCATCTCAGGAAATACAGGCGAGCCGGGCGTGACTTTGAGCTATGTCGTCGATAGCGCTCCACAGACTGCCACCGCGGATGGTCTGGGAGACTATTCCTTCAAGGTCCCATACAACTGGTCAGGGACCGTCACGCCATCCCTGGCTGGCTACACGTTCTCCCCGACCGACCGTACCTACACCAATATTACCTTAGATCAGCCGAATGAAAATTACGTCGCCGCGATTGTAACTTACACCTTCTCAGGAACCGCCGGGGTGGCGGGCGCAACCTTGAGTTATGAAATCAATAGCTCACCCTTGACTGCCACTGCGGATGGTTCCGGGCTTTACTCATTCGCCATCCCGTACGACTGGAAAGGCACAGTGACGCCTTCCAAAACTGGATATACATTCTCCCCAACATCTCTCTCCTATTCAAACGTCAAGTCAGATCAGATCGATCAGAATTACATCGCTTCGATCATCACCCATACCATTTCGGGAACCGCGGGGGTGGCAGGCGCGACTTTGAGCTACTCCGTTGGCGGCACGCCGCTGACTGCCATTGCGGATGGTTCCGGGCTTTACTCATTCGCCGTCCC
>JBDKTF010000082.1:0-2758 GCA_039680295.1 Anaerolineaceae bacterium | reverse complement strand
TAACCTGCCTTCCAATCCGCCCTTGGGGCAGGCTTCGCCCTGGCATCCAAGCTGGAAGTCGTTCGGCGTGGCATCGTCATAGACTTCGCTGCCGTCGGCTTCATCCAGATGAGCCAGGAAGATGGGGGCACGCTGTTTCAATCCAGCAATGACTGAGACGTCCTGAACATAACGGAAAATACGCGTATCATCCATCTGCCCGTTCAGGGTCGGATTTCCGGCGGCAGGTGCATATCCGAGTTTGGCAATTGTCCCCGGACTGCGAACTTCTGGTGCGCCGCTGATGGAGTTCACCATTGTGCCGTCCAACCAGAGATTCGCCGTGCTGCCGTCGTTGGAGTAGATCACCAGGTGCCACTGTCCATCGGCGATGACGCCGCCCTGCGTGCACATTTCAGTGCCGTCCGCCAGTGAACAGACATTCCCGCTCTTCAGGTATACCTGATGGTAGGGTTCCACGCCGTTTTGCAGCGAATAGACACCGCAGTCCGGGCAGGTGGTATTCACCCACAGCGAGACCATATAATCCGCGCTGGTCGTAACCGGAACAGAAATCACATCATCCTGTCCGTCGAAGCGCACCGCCTGGTTCATCAAACCGATTGTTCCAGCAGCCGGGCAGTTCGAGCCGCTGCATGTGCCGTCATCCAGCAAACCGACCGATGCGCTGTTTTCGAAATAAGTGGAGGCAGGGCGGTCGTCCAGGGGCAGGCGTGCTGTGACCGGGTTGGCATAGAACAGATCGTAGACCTGACTGCTGTCCAACGCATATCGATATGCCTGCATTTCATCGATATACCCGGAGAACTCGATGGATGGACGGGTTACCTGATAGGTTAACGAACCGTCGAAACCGCCAGAAAGGGATAACGTCTGGATGGACGTATCCGGCAGGTCATAGCCATTCCGGCTGAAAGAACCGCAGTTGTCATCTGCCGAAGTTGAATCAGCCTCCCATGCGGTGTACTTGATATTTTCAAAATTCGTCCACGTTTTGCTGTAGTTTACGTTGAAAGAATCACCATCAGCCATGCTGGTTTCACTCATGGGTGTCGCGGTTGTCGTCCCGTTGACAACCTCTTTGATGTAGACCTCAGCATGAGAACCAGCGTCATGTTCGTTATCCATTTTTAGCGTGTACAGGTTGGCGGTAAACGACCGGCTGCTTGTACCAACATAGAAACCGCTGCCTGCCACTGGTTTGGAAATAAATGTCTTGGATTCCTTCAAAACCGAATTGATGTACAGTTTGAGCATGTATTTACCTGGCTCAAACTGGCTTGGTTCAAAGGTGACCACCACTTGATTCCACTGGTATTCTTTTAATATATTGGCAGTTTCATGCGACTGATAGGTCGTGCCGTCGCCAAAACCGAAGCGCAGCTTCAATCCATTTCGTTCCAGGCTCGGATAAGATGTGCTTGCCGAACTGGTTTCATGATCGCCAAAGATGCCCTGCCAGGAGGCGTTCTGTTGGGTGGTCGGGTAAATCCAGACGGAGAACGTAAATGCGCCGTCACTCATATCGAGCAAAGAATTGCCGTTCACCCTTAAGAACCTCAAGGTCGAACCTCTGTCCCGATTGAGCGATTGACCCCGTACAGAGATGCTGCTGTGCACAGCGGTTCCTCTGGGGAAGGTGACGGATTGGTTGTATACCGATTTGTCATTGAAGGCAGCGTCATCCATGGTCAAATCGAGCACCGGGCGTTCAGCCAGACGGTTGACATCCGTCATCGACAGCGGACGGCTGAATATTCGCAAGTCATCCACATAGAAATCCGTATCCGCCGTTCCGCCGCCCAACCAAAGATTGGAATTTTCGGTCAGAATCGTTGTGGCTGTATCCAGAATTTGCCCACCATTGATATAAACCTTTAACTTACCGTCTGTCGCGGCATATTCCACCGCCAGATGGCTCCACACAGATGCATTTATCGTGCGCCAGGTTGATGGTACCTTGTTGTCTCCATTGACGAATATCTCGGGGATGAAGCTGCCGTTCGACTGGCGCACCAGATTGATCGCCAGCCGATTGGAATCACTCTTCAACAGGGTGATCCGGCTTCCGGCAGTGGCGGTACTCATCGGTTTTACCCACATCGAGACGGTATATCCGCGATTCAACAGGTTCAGAATGTCCAGATCCGGCAGAGAGATGGCTTTTCCGCCGTCTTTTTGGAAGAGAACCGCATTATTTAAAATACCCGTCTGGTAACTGGCGGGGCAGTTTGTACAGGTTGCATCCCGCGGCGGCATGTTGCCCGAAGCATCGACAAACATCGTCGCATTGGCTGTTTCGTCCAGTTTCAACCACAATTCTGCCATGTTCGATTCGGCGCGCCGATCCACAATCTGCGCAGCAGCGGTTTGGGTGATGGTGACATCTTCAGACGTCTTATATTCAGGCTCAATTTGCAGTGTGGTCTCAAAGTCAGCGGTGTTGACACCGGTCACCACCGGGTTATCCGGATAGAGCACAAAGGTCCGTGGAAGTAGTTTGGTCGCCCAGTCAACAATGGCGTTGGTTTTGTCGATGATCGTGTTCAACAGACCATACGCAAAACGCGAATTGAGCAAATTGGTAATCGTGGAATGATAGACCACCTCTTCGCCGGGGCGTACAAGGCTGTCGTTGAAATTGTAGCGGGCAGTCAACACACGGGTGGAAACATCGTCTGCCGTGAGTGCGTGGTCGAAATAAGCGAGTTCGTCCAGATCACCGGTAAAGGCGCCGATCGGACCCGATCCTCCCATG
>JBDKTF010000310.1:0-2416 GCA_039680295.1 Anaerolineaceae bacterium | reverse complement strand
CTGGAAGTTGTTTTCCAATCCGGGCTTACATACAGCGATCTGGATACGATCAATCTCCCCACAAACCAATTGAGGCGCGCACTGCAATCCAAACAGCCGGTTCTGATCAATAATCTCAGACCTGTTGATGACCAACCCACCCCCAATGCACTGCTGGCAGTCCCGTTAAATATCAAAGGCGAACTGCTCGGCGTGCTTTGCCTGATGGGGAAAAAAGGCGGC
Organism: Anaerolineaceae bacterium; assembly: GCA_039680295.1. Classification (GTDB taxonomy): domain Bacteria; phylum Chloroflexota; class Anaerolineae; order Anaerolineales; family Anaerolineaceae; genus JBDKTF01. Next base: position 2,194 of record JBDKTF010000310.1, on the reverse strand, counting down.
TTCACGCAGGATGATCAACGCATTCTCATCCTGTTTGCCGACCAGGCAGCCCTGGCGATCGACCACGCGCGCATGTTGGATCGGATGCAAGAAACCGCCGTGGCAGAAGAACGCCACCGTCTGGCGCGCGACCTGCATGATTCGGTCACCCAATCGCTTTATGGGGTCACCCTGTATGCCGAAGCTGCCAGCCGCCAGATGCTTTCGGGTAACATTCCGGCTGCCACGCGCAACCTGCAAAATGTGCGCACCACCGCACACGATTCACTGCGGGATATGCGGCTGCTGATCTTCGAACTTCTGCCCCCCACATTAAGCCATGATGGGCTGGTGGCGGCTCTTCAGCGCCGCTTGAAATCGGTGGAAGAACGCGTTGGCATCGAAACCGAGCTGCTGGCAGAGATGAATGAGCGTTTGCCCATTGAAATGGAAGAACATCTTTACGCAATTGCCATCGAGACGCTGAATAATGCGTTAAAATATGCTCACGCGAAAAAAGTGACCATCGGTTTGCTCAAACCGGGCAACACATTGGTCATGCGGATCAACGATAACGGAATTGGTTTTAATGTGCAGGAAGCCGAAGAATCGGGCGGCATGGGATTGGATAATATCAAGGAACGCGCTGAACACATTCACGCCCAATTGGAAATCCAATCTGAACCCGGTAAAGGAACCAGTACAACTGTAACAGTGGAGATAAAATCATGAGCACGATTATTCATGTCCTGGTGGTGGACGATCACCCTGTCGTTCGAAAAGGCATCCTTGCACTGTTGGAAACTGAATCCGACATCGAAGTCATTGGAGAAGCATCCGACGGCGCCGAAGCCATCCGCAAGGTAGCCACGCTCAAACAGGATGTGATACTGATGGATCTAGTAATTCCCAACATGGACGGCATTGAAGCCATCCGTCGGATCAAAGCCGATCAACCCGATGCGCGCATTTTAGTGCTGACCAGCTTTACCGCCTCTGAAAAAATCTTTCCATCCATCAATGCGGGCGCATTGGGGTATCTGTTGAAAGATTCCAATCCCGAAGACTTGATCCGCGCCATCCACCAGGTTTACCGCGGGCAATCTTCCCTCCACCCCGCCATTGCCCGCAAGGTGCTGCAAGAACTGGCGCATACACCGCAGGAAGCGCCCACCCCAGAGCCGTTGACAGACCGTGAAACCGAAGTGCTCAAACTGATCGCACAGGGTCTCAGCAACCAGGATATCGCTGAAAAACTGGTCCTTTCTGAAGCCACCGTGCATACCCACGTGAGTAAAATACTCTCCAAACTGCACCTTTCCAGCCGCACCCAGGCGGCGCTTTACGCCTTGAGGCAGGGGTTGGTTGCGCTCAATCCAACGGGCGAAGATTACGAATAATTTCTGACTTTTTCACAGAACAAAGAGACGACGACTGCGTCGTCTTTTTGTTTTCCACTCAGAGGGGTGATTTTAGCTGTGACAAATGTCACAATCATCCTTAAACCGATTGACTTTTCCTTCGGATGTTGCTATACTATAATTAATCCGAATAGGAATTTATTTGTTCCGAAACGGAACTGCATGAGGCAAATATGGTCAAAACGTATTCCTATGACGAACTGGATTATCACATCCTCCAAATTCTCAACCATAACGCCCGCGCTTCTGCCTCTGAGATTGCCCGCGCGTTGAATGCCAACGAACGCACGATTCGCAAGCGCATCGACCGGTTGGTGGACCAGGGTGCAATTCGCATGGCTGCCATCATCAATCCGCACGTCTTCGGATATGTCACCACCGTCGATATTTTTCTGGATGTCGAACCACAAGAGGAAGAGGCGGTCATCGAACGACTGACCAATATGCCTGAAATCTCGTACATCGCCTTCGGACAGGGTACGCAGGACCTGTCCATTGAGGCGCGCTTCAAAGCCCATGACGAGATGCGTGAATTTTTACGCCGCACCCTTCCCACCATCCCCGGCGTCATCATGAAGGGATACGCACTGGTACCGCGCATCCTGCGCAACATTGATGAATGGCTGCCGCGTCCAGAAGATTTCGGCGCGGTGCAAGAGGAATAACGCCGCCCCTCACTGTTTGAACTCACCGGGTTGGATCCACCCGTTGATGTGAATTGTTTTTTCAGGAGATATTTACCCATGACAATCAAGCACTTTATCGACACGCAAGACTTTACCAAAGAAGAATTA
>JBDKTF010000128.1:0-4335 GCA_039680295.1 Anaerolineaceae bacterium | reverse complement strand
CCTTATAATTGTTGATGTAGGTCATGTTGAAGGCTGCGCCGCCAACCGGTTTGCTGCTGACCATCTTTCCAGTCTCCAATTGCCCATGGAAGTCATTGGTCGAGAGGAAGGTATAGAGCGGGTAACGCGCTTCACGCATCCATGCCAGGGCTTCCGCATTCGTGACCACCTGTTTGGGTAAGATCTGATTACCTTCCGGCATGAATATAGCGGCTTGAATTGCTCGAGCGAATGCTTCCTTTGACCAATTGGAAAGCTGTTTTCGATCCGTGTAGGAATTCAACACGGTCATATCTGTGCCGATATCCCAGAGGTTGGTCATGGCTTTGTTGCTCAGAAGGAAGAAGAACCCTTCGCGAGTCAGATCCGTTCCGGGGGTCATCCCGTCGTTGGGAACGCGCAGGTAATCATCACGGACCTGGTCAAAGGCTGTCCAGAGCAGATCTGCGTTATCCGTGCGAGTGATTGGCAAGGAAGCCGTTGTGCTCAACCAGGTGTTGACCGGCGGCAGCAATGACCAGTTCTGCACGAAGACATCGTTGGGACCGATCGTGCCGCGCGCCATGATCCACTGGGTGATCAGTTCACGAACTTCGGTGGTGGATTGGTAGAGTTTGGGGGCGGTGGGGAACTTCCCTGTTGCGCGGTAGTTGTTCAACGCCACCCGAACAACCCGATCCATCGCCAGAGGCTCACCGTTGAGTTTCAGTTCCACCACCCGCTGACCCACGGGTTTGGTGACATCGAGTTTGTATTCGATGCCCGACCATAGATCATAGTTGTAGTCGCGCACGGCGGAGTTTACGGTGACGCCGGCTGGCTCGTAGTAATACTGGTTGAAGTAGTTCGCGGTCCATTCCAGTTCATCCTTGATTTGCTGCCCGGTGGCTTCGATGACGTAAAGGGTGTTGTCATAGATGTAGACCGCGTAGGCATCCTTGAGTTTTATTGGACCGGCATTCAGCTTGGCATCATTGGTGAAGAGCGCTGCCAGTGATGCTTCCACCGGGTATCCAGCTGCCGCGGCGGCATCCATCTGCACCTGATTGATCAGGTCCGCCATCGGACCGTCCTGGATGCGGGCGGCGAAGCCGCCGGGGAAGGCGCCCGTAGCCGTACCGATGGGGGTGTTAATGTAGGCAACGGTCGTATCATGGTAAGGCTGCGTGAGGGCAAGCAGACCGGCATCCTCCGCCGTGCTGCCCATTGCCGGAGCGGTACTGCTCTTTGCAGTCACTGTCCAATCTGTGCCGGAGCCGCTGACGGTCACCCGAATGTCGGAAATATTGCGGGTATGGTAGTTTGGTTCGGTGACCAGAACGCCGTTGATGACCTGGCTGGCTACCAGCGCGTGAGCATGCCCTGCCAGAATGACATCGATACCGGGGACTTCATTGGCGAGGAATTTGACGAAATTTTCCTCGCGTCCATAACCGTAGGTTTCGTCCAGACCGCTGTGAGCAGCCACGACAATAATATCTGCCCCGGCTGCGCGCATTTCGGGAACGTAGGTCTGGGCAGCGGCGACCGCATCTCCAAAGACGCAGCCAACGATGTTTTCGGGTCGCTCCCAATGTATGACCGCGGGTGGGGTCAATCCCAAAATGCCAACCTGTACGCCGTTGACATCTTTGATTGTGTAAGGTTCGAAAGTGTAATCCTGGCAGCCAGTGACATTGGCAGAGAGCAATGGGAAAGTGGCTTCACTCTGAAATTTGTTAAAAACAGCGGGTCCATAGTTGAATTCATGGTTACCGACTGTGGAGGCGACGTATCCCATGGCGTTCATGGTCGCTGCCATGGGGTTCGTCACAGTGGTATCGATGACGTCAAAATAATAAGCCAGGGGAGTCCCCTGAATGGTATCACCATCATCAATCAGGATGGTGTTTGGATTGGTGGCGAGCACCCCCTTTACGTAGGTCAGGATTTTTGTCAGACCGCGTTGAGATGATCCGGTGGGAACGCTATCGGTGAAGTAATCGTAGTTGCGAACGTTTCCGTGGATATCTGATGTGCCGAGGATCACGATGGTGCGAGCTTCCTCTGCTTTAACGGTTCCGGTTGGGATTGCAGATGGAATGGTCAGGCACAGTACCAGGAAAAGAGCCAACAAGATTTGAAATTTCTTGTTCATCGTTATTCTCCCGTCTGAAACGATAGATATTGGCGGCTGATACGATGGGCAACATCATCTATGAGCTTCACCTCCTCCATTAAATACACAACGCTGAAGCAATGCGTGCATCCAAGGATTTCGTTGATGCCGTAATCGTCAGCGTTGGTTAAAGAAGATCTGCGAAAGCGTTTATGGTTTCAGAAATGTCCCAATGCCTGGGTGACACCAGAATGTTGCAATGCTCCCCCGTCTGTCTGGCGCGCGTCTAAATTGACCTTGAGTTTATGAACACCCATCCGGTCGTTTTCAAAACATCGATGAAATGTCTATATATGATTATAACAAGCGCAAAAGAAAATACCATCCCTGCTGCTGCGGTGGAGCCGATTCAATCCATTGCGGTGCGGGGACGATACTGCAAGGCTTCGGCGAGGTGAATGGGGAGGATACTCTCGCTGTCGTTCAGGTCGGCGATGGTGCGCGCGAGCTTGAGAATGCGGTGGTAAGCGCGCGCAGAGAGCTGAAGCTGGCTCATGGCGGTCTTCATCAAGGTGCGCCCGGTTTCGTCCAGAGCGCAGAACAGGCGCACTTCAGCGGGGCGCATGTCTGCATTGCAGGCGACGCCGTCGCTGGCAGCGAAACGCTGGCGCTGAATCTGCCGGGCGGTTTCGACGCGTGCCTGCACAACGGCGGAGGGTTCTCCGGTGCGGCTGTCGGAAAGCTTATCGTATTCCACCCGGGGAACCTGAATGTGGATATCGATGCGGTCGAGCAGCGGACCGGAGATGCGCTTCTGATATTTGGTGACCGTGCCAAAGGAGCAGGTGCAGGGTTTGACCGGATCTCCGAAATAGCCGCAAGGGCAGGGATTCATGGCGGCGATCATCTGAAAATTCGCCGGGAAGGTGAGGGATCCCTGGGCGCGGCTGATGGTGACTACCTTGTCTTCCACCGGCTGGCGCAGCACTTCGAGCACACGCGGTCCAAATTCGGGGAGTTCATCCAGAAAGAGCACACCGCGGTGGGCAAGGGAGATTTCGCCGGGGTGGGGCTGGTTGCCGCCACCCACCAGACCGGCGTGGCTGATGGTGTGATGTGGGGCGCGAAAGGGACGGTTGAGGATGAGGGGGACATCCGGAGGAAGCTGATCGGCGACAGAATAAATGCGGGTGACATCCAGGGCTTCGTCGATGGTCATGCGGGGGAGAATGGAAGGCAGCGCGCGCGCCAGCAGGGTTTTGCCCGCGCCGGGAGGACCGACCATCAGCAGGTTGTGCCCACCCGCGGCAGCCACTTCAAGCGCCCGTTTGACGTGTTCCTGCCCTTTGATCTCGCAGAAATCAGTGAGCACCTGCACACCCACGTCTTCCGCCTGAACGGGTGGGTGGGGAGCGAGGCGAATGCGACCGGTGAGATGGGCATACAGGTCACGCAGAGACTGCACCCCGAGGACTTCCAAATCGGGGATGAGGGCTGCTTCGGCGGCATCCATTTCGGGGACAAAGACGCGCTGAAATCCTTGCGCGCGTGCCATGGCTGCCATAGGCAGCACGCCGCGCACGTGACGCACGGTTCCATCCAGGGATAGCTCGCCAATGACCAGCGCGCCGTCCATCAGTTCGGGCGCCAGTTGGTGCGCGGCGATCAACACCCCCAGGGCAATCGGCAGATCGTACGCGGGTCCTTCCTTGCGCACAGAAGCGGGCGCCAGATTGACCGTCAGCGGTCGGCGCGGATATTCCAAACCGGCATTTTTGATGGCGGAATAGACGCGTTCGCGGCTTTCCTGCACGGCGGCATCGGGCAAGCCGACAATTGCCATGTGCGGCAGCCCCTGACCAAAATCGACCTCGACCTCCACGACAACGCCGTCCAGACCGATCACGGCGCAGGAATAAACGCGTGCAAGCATGGGATAAGTGTAGGGTCGGTGGCGGAAAATGTCAAACCGGGGGATGATGGGAATTTCCTGCGGAAACGAATTTCCGCATGTTGGGTGTCCAACGACAGCCGCAGAGGAAGGGGACTCAGAATTTCCAGGGCGATAAGTTCAACCGGGAGCGGTTCGCACGCAGCAACACCATGAATTTACGCAGCAGGTCCATTGCGACGGGCGCCAGCATGTAGAGTCCGAGGGTTCCATATAGAAGCAGAAGCAGCCGATCATTTGGTTGGAGCGCCATGCGGGAGATGAAAGGTCGGATGAGGGCACTGAA
>JBDKTF010000090.1:0-3818 GCA_039680295.1 Anaerolineaceae bacterium | reverse complement strand
CAAAAGGAAGGGTTAATCCTGTGACCGGGATCACTTTCAAATTGACCCCCACATTTACGGCTGTCTGAAACAGAATCAAAATACCAAAGCCAAATGCGATCAACGAACCAAATCGGTCGCTGGCTTGGACGGATATCCGTAAACACCGATAAACGACAAAGAATAACAGAAGCAGCACAATGACCGTGCCGATAAAACCAAATTCTTCCGCGATCGTTGAAAAAATGAAGTCGGTATGGCGTACTTTCAAGAAACGCAGCTGCACCTGGGTACCGTGTCCGTACCCCATGCCGAACAATCCGCCTGAACCGATGGAAATCAACGCCTGGGTCACATTATAGCTGTTACCGTAGGTTGAGTTGGGGTCGGGAAATAGAAAAGAAATCACGCGTTCCTGCTGATACGCTTCCAAAAATGGAAACGCGACGAGTCCGCCCACCAATCCGACACCGATCATGATATAGATATATTTCTGAGGCAGCCCACTGACCCACAACATTGAGAACCACAACACCAGGATAACAATTGTGATCGATAGATTCGGTTGTAATACAATCCAGATCAAAAATCCGAGGGTAATGGCGCCGCTCTTGGCAATCCACCTAAAATCACGGGGTTGATCTTTGGTCTGCGCAAAATAATATGCCAGTACCAGAACAATCACAATTTTCGCCAGTTCAGAAGGTTGAATACTGAATAAGCCCGTATCCAACCAACGCGCCGCCCCAAAGCGGGCTTTCGCTGTCACGAAAACGACGATCAACAGGAACAAGGTAACGGCGTACATCGGGCGGACGAGGGCTTCCCAATAATGGTAATCCACCACCGTCACCGAAAGAACCACCACCAGACTGATCACCCCAAAAATAATCTGGCGCCTCACATTCGCGAGTTGCACGTCACTTCCGGCTGCTGCCGACCGGATCATAATGATCCCGAAGATGGATAACAATAAAACCACCCCAAACAGCCAGAAATCAAAATAACGCCAGTTTAATCTCCTAAACATTCACACCTTTTCAATCATTATCGCTAAAACTATCCACCACGCTTGCGGGCTGCCATCGCCTTCAACGGAATATCCGCGACCAACCGCTGCTCGCGTCCATCTTGCGCCATGGTAATTTGCACTTCGCGCGGATCAATTTCGACATAACGTGAGATCACCACCAGCAATTCATCCTTCATTGCATCCAGGGTGCCTGGGGTCAGATCCGTTCGATCGTGGATCAACACCAGTTGCAGCCTTTCCTTGGCTGCGTTGGCGCTGCTGGTTTTGCGTCCTGTGAATTTATCCATCCAGCTTGCCATGTCAATCTCCTCCAGGGCGCAGCATCCTTGTGAGTTTCCCAAAGAAGCTGTCATTTTCTTCAAATGTCAGCATCGGAATATCATCGCCTTTCAGACGGCGTGCAATGTTCTGAAATGCCTGCCCAGCCTTGTAACGGGTGTCCAGAGCGATGGGCTGACCACGGTTTGTGCTGGCGACAACATTTTCATCTTCTGGAACAATGCCCAGAAGATCGACCGCCAGCAATTCCAGAACATCTTCTGAATTCAACATGTCGCCCCGTTTGACCAGCGTTGGGTTGAGACGGTTGATGATTAATTGAGCCGGTCCTTTTTCTTCCGCTTCGATCAGACCGATAATGCGGTCTGCATCTCGAACAGCCGAAATTTCTGGATTCGTGACCACCAGCACCTTATCGGCTGGCGCCACAGCGTTCCGAAAACCGCGTTCGATACCGGCAGGTGAATCGATGAGGATCCAATCCGTTTCACCCCGGAGCTCGTCGCATAATCGAACCATGTCACTGGGAGAAAGTGCGCTTTTATCCCGCGTTTGCGCCGCCGGAATCAAGAATAATTCAGGCAGTCGTTTATCGCGAATCATCGCCTGCCGCAAACGGCAACGTCCTTCCACAATATCCACCAGGTCGTAGACGATCCGATTTTCCAATCCCAGCACCACGTCCAGATTCCGCAGACCAATATCGCCGTCGATGCATACCACTTTCGCACCGTCTGCAGCCAGAGCCACCGCGAGATTTGCCGTGGTGGTGGTTTTGCCCACCCCACCCTTACCAGAAGTAATCGTCACGACCTTTGCTGTCATTTCTCTCCCTATTTATCCTTTGCAACCCAGGGCTGAAATTGCACCTGTTCGTTTTTTAAGCATGCCATTTCAGGTTGAGGTTTCCCTCTTCGCGACGGGAGCACCGCCGTTGATCCAGCAATGCGCAATTGCGTCGCATCCATATTTAATGCGCAGATCACCGCGCTTTCATTTCCTTCAGCGCCGGCATGGACTGCCCCGCGCAAGCGTCCCCAAACCACAACACTGCCTCCTGCAATGATTTCGGCTCCCGGGTTGACATCACCAATAACAACAACATGCCCGGCATAATCAATCTTAAAACCAGATCGTAAAGTGCGCTGCACCAGCACCGCGCTTTCGCCAGATAGCTGAGTATCCAGCGAATGAATGGCGCGTTCAGGACGCGGTGTAGAAAGCCGCGTCGCCAAACCCAATGCCTGGGAATTTTGTGCGGTCAAAGGAGAATTACCAATTACCGCCCACAAAGAAATTCCCCGATCCGACAGCGCATCCCGCAGGGCGCCTAACTCTGCTGCGTGAAGGATGATATTGCCCACGTCCAACGCCAGTTTTGCGCCCTGGAAGAAACCTCTTTTTTCATCGACCTGGGCGATCAAAGCAGCCTGGACCTGCTGCCAATCACCTTCCCCGGTGGTTACCAGCAAGCCTTCGCGAATTCCTTTAATTTGAATATTGATTGCGCTGTCTGCAGGCATTACAGTCCATTCCTTTGATCTGAATTATAGCAGAACTTTCCCGGCAGAAGTCTCTGCCGGGGTTCCTTTCTAGCAAATACGCGCTTTCTCAATGGAAAGCGCTTATTGCGCCGGAATGTTTTCTTCACTATCATTCCCGGATTTTAACCGGAAATAAGATTCCAATACCTGTCGAACGATTGGCGCAGCCACCGTAGAACCTTCTTTGCCATTATATACGAAAGCGACAACAGCAATCTCAGGATCATCATACGGGGCATACCCCGCGTACCAGGCATGGGCAGGCCAGTTTCCCGGTTCGCACAGGTTTTGTTCCTGCGCAACATTATCGCAATATTCTGCAGTACCCGTCTTCCCCGCCGATTGGATGGTCGAACCTTCAAAAATTGAGGCGGCGGTTCCATCCGACACAACCAAACGCATCGCTTCTTTGGTCTTCTGGATCACCCATGGGGCAATCGTTTTATATTCACCCGTTTGTTGCTTTCCATCATATACCGCAATGACCGCGTCCTTCGTCAAATCGCGTACCTGCGTCGGCGTAAAGGATTGGATGACCTGCCCATCAGCATTAAGAATGTCGTGCACCAGGGTCGGTTTCATCATCTTGCCGTCATTTGCCAGGGTTGCATACGCCACCAGCACCTGCAGCGGCGTCGATAGCACATATCCCTGTCCAATGGTTGCAATATAGGTATCTCCTGATGACCAGTTTTCGCCGATCGTCTGGCGTTTCCATTTCGGAAAATCTTCAGGAAGCAGTCCGCCGGTTTCACCTGCCAGCTCAATACCCGTTGTATCACCATATCCCAGGGCACGCGCATATTGTGACAGCCTGTAGATCCCCAGACCACCGTTGGGAACTTCTTCGCCGTAACCACCGCCGACCTTATAGAAATACACATCGCACGATTGCGCCACACCGGTCAGAAAATCCACCATGCCGTGCCCGCCGTTGGTATCTTTATAAATCCAACAGACGTAATCACGTGGCGTTCCAGGGT
>JBDKTF010000543.1:0-11762 GCA_039680295.1 Anaerolineaceae bacterium | reverse complement strand
TTCTACCGGCTGATCAACCGCATGGGCGACACGCAGATCATCCCCGGCGGCGCAGATTACCGCCTGATGTCGCGCTCTGTAGTGGACGTGGTCAAGAACATGCGCGAATACCAGCGCTTCCTGCGCGGCATGGTCGCCTGGGTGGGCTACCGCACCGTCACCCTGCCCTACCAACCGGCGGAACGGCTGGCGGGAAAATCCAAATACACGCTCAAGAAAATGTTCAAACTGGCGTCAGACGCCGTTTTTTCCTTCTCGCTCGTTCCGCTGCAAATTGGACTGGTGACGGGCGGTCTGTTCTTTCTGATGGCGCTGATCGAGATGATCTACGTCATCAGCCTGTGGCTCTCTGGGCACCCGGAACGGCTGGCGCCCGGCTGGAGCTCTCTGATGTTCATGCTGCTGATCGTCGGCGGCACGTTGATGGTGCTGCTCAGCTTCATCGGCATCTACGTTGGCTATATTTTCCAGGAAGTCAAGGGGCGCCCCATCTACATCATCCGCCCGTCCGACGCGCCCAAATACGAAGCCACCCCCACCCTTCCGGCAAACCCTCATTCAACGGATTCGCACTGATGAAAACGCTTAAATCTCCCCAGTTCTGGATTGGAATCGCCATCAGCATTCTGTGCCTGTGGCTGGCGCTGCGCAAGGTTCAGTTTCAAACCTTCTCAGACGCGCTTCAAAACGCAAACTTCACCTGGATTTTCGCCGCGGTGCTGATCCAGTTTCTGGCGGTGGTCACGCGCGCCGTGCGCTGGTCCACGCTGCTGGGCAAACCCAAACTGTTCACCAAAGCCTTCTGGTCGCACAGCGTCGGGTTTCTGTTCACCAACGTCTTCCCCTTCCGCATGGGCGAACCGGCGCGCATCATCGTCATGTCTGAACGCAGCGGCATCCCGGTGATGGAAGTGACCGCCACCGCCATGATCGAGCGCGTGCTGGACGTGGCAATCGTCGTGGTGATGCTGCTGCTGGTGCTGCCGTTCATGCAGGTGCCGGATCTGGTGATCAACGCCGCCAAAACCTTTTCCGTCATTGTGCTGATCGCGCTGGCTGGGCTGTGGGTGGTGGTGCGCTTCCGTGATTGGAGCAACCGTCTGGTCGAGAAGCTGCTGGGCAGATTCAAATTTCTGCCGCGCGAAACGCTGATGGCACGCTGGAGTGAACTGGTGGACGGGCTGGAGCTGCTCACCCACTGGAAGACCGGCGCCAACGCCGTGCTGTGGACGGTTCTGTCGTGGGCGGCGTCTGCGGGGATCTATTACTGCGCGTTGAAAGCCTTCGTTCCTGAAAGCGGCTGGATCGAAGCCGTGTTCATGGTGGTGTCGATCGCGCTGGCGATCACCGTGCCGTCGAGCCCGGGGTTCATCGGCGTGTACCAGTATGTGGGTCAGCAGGCGCTGGTGCTGCCCTTCGGCGCCAAGTACGACATGGGAAACGCGCTGGCGATCACCCTCGCCGCGTACATGGTGTATTACGTCATCACCACGCTGCTGGGGCTGGTGGGGCTGTACCAGGCGGGGCAGTCTTTCTCGCACCTGTGGCAGATGGTCAGCGCAAAGCGGGGGAAGAAGGAAACAGAAAAAGCAGAGTAATGGGGTTTGGAAACCAGCAGGTAAAGTAATTTATCTGAAAATTCATTCGGGTTAAATATCGTCTTTAAATTGATCGGAATATAATCTGCTCCATAATAAAAACATTCCCCAAAGTTCACCATAACTTTGGGGTGTTTTTTGTATACCCCATTCCACCGAATCACGCCCGGTTTGCGCCCAACCGCTGCGGCACGTCCGCCCGCGGGGATGACAAAAGTCATCTTTTTTTCGATTCCCCTTGAAATTGAAAAGGGGAGTCGTTACAATAAAATTGGTTGGTACATCCGTACCATTTCATTCTTTCATTCGCAAAAGAGAGACCCATGCCGCAATTGATCCGTTCCAGCGTCACCCCTCTTTATCACCAGCTCGCCCAAACGCTGCGCACGCAGATCCGCTCGGGCGCCATCCCCGCAGGGCAGCAGCTTCCTCCGGAGCGCGAACTGATGGAGATTTATCACGTCAGCCGCAACACGGTTCGCCTCGCCATCGACGCCCTCGAGCGCGAAGGTCTGGTGGACCGCGACCAGGGACGCGGAACGTTCGCCGCGGAGCCCAAACTGCAATTGGGCGTCATGCGCCTGACCAGCTTCACCGAAGACATGCTGGAACGCGGGCTGACGCCGTCTTCGCGCCTGGTCGAATGCAGAACCGAACTGCCGCCGCCCGCCATCGCCGAGAAACTCCAGCTGCTGCCCAACGAACCGGCGCTGCTGGTCGTGCGTCTACGCTACGCCGATGCCGAGCCCATGGCGCTGAACAGCTCTTATTTTTCGCTGGCGCAGTGTCCAACCCTGGCGAGTGAAGACCTGGAACAGGGATCCATTTACGATTTGTTGAACAGGAGATACGGGATCACGCTGGCGAAGGCGGAACAGACGGTTCGCGCCCGCAACGCCACCCCACAGGAAGCCGGTCTGTTGAACGTCAAGGCGGGGACTTCCCTGCTGGTCGTGGAGGGAACGGTGTTCAGCACCGACAATCACGCCGTCGAGCATCTGCGTTCGCTCTATCGTTCAGACCGCTACGAATTCCGCGTCAACCCGCTGCGCATCGCCTGAAAACCTGCCTTGTTATTTCCGTCACGGATTCGCCAAACCGTGTTTGAGATAAAGATCAAAAAGGAGGCTGCCCTTAACGATTTTTGTTTTTGCGAGACCTTTCAAGTTGACCGAGAAAGATCGATTTTACCAGCTAAAAAATGGAGTCTGGAGAAATGAAAAATAAAGCGTTAAAAGTATTCGTTCCTGTTCTGGTTTTGGTGATGGTTATGAGCCTGGTCCTTTCGGCTTGTAAACCCGCCGAAACGGCTGCGGCGCCCACCACGCTGACCATTGCAGACGCCCTGCAGCCCTCGTCGCTGGATATCGCCACCGAATATGAAGCCGCCGCCATGGCGGTCAACCGTGTGGTCTATGAACGGTTGGTGCGTTACAAAGGCGATACCACCGAAATTGAACCCGAACTGGCGACCGAATGGTCGCAGTCGGCAGACGGTCTGGAATGGACGTTCAAACTCCGCCAGGACGTGAAATTTCAGGATGGAACCCCCTTCAACGCTGCCGCGGTGAAATTCTCTTACGAACGTGTGATGAGCATCAATCAGGGTCCCGCCTGGATGTTCTCCAAGATCGACAAAATCGAAACCCCCGACGACTACACCGTCAAATTCACTCTCAAGGAACCGTTCAGTTCCTTCCTGGCGGTGCTGGCGAACATCTGGGGCACCGGCATTGTCAGCCCGAAAGCCGTTCAGGATAACGAAAAAGACGGCGATCAGGCAAAGGAATACATGCAGAACCACATGGTTGGTACGGGTCCCTACAAGTTCGTGGAATGGGTTCACGGCGATCACATCACCCTCGAACGCGATCCCAATTACTGGGGCGGCTGGAAGGAAGCAGAAGGCAAACCCATTGACCGTGTCATCCTCAAATTCATCACCGAATCCGCCACGCAGCGCCTGCAGCTCGAAAAGGGCGACCTGGATATTGCCATGAACATCTCGGTGGATGATCTGGATGCGGTCAGCAAAGAAGCCGGCATGGTGCTGGTGGAAAAACCCAGCCTGATGGGCACCTACATCCGCTTCAACACCACCAAAGCCCCGCTGGACAACCCGAAAGTGCGTGAAGCGATCCGTCTGGCGCTGGACTACGACGGCGTCATCAACCAGGTCATGCGCGGACACGCGGTTCAGATGCAGGGTCCCGCCTCCATCGGTCTGCCCGGTCACAACGACAACCTACCGGTTGTAAAACAGGACCTGGCAAAAGCCAAGGAACTGCTGCAAGAAGCCGGCGTGGAAGACGGTCTGACGCTGGAATACGTCTACGAAACCGGTCAGGAAGACCGCCGCATGGTGGGCGAACTGCTTCAGGCGAACCTGGCAGAGCTGGGCATCACCCTCCAGATTCACACCGCGCCCTGGGAAACCATCTGGGGACGTGTTTCGAACGAAGATCCGAACGAGACCCCCGATCTCACCGCGAACGGCTGGTGGCCTGATTACGCCTCGGTGGAAAACTTCCTCTACCCCATGTACCATTCCAGCCAGTTCCCTCCGAACGCGATGAACATCGGTTTCTACAAGAATGAAGAAGTGGACGCTCTGCTGGATCAGGCGCTGGCTGAAACTGACGAAACCGCCCGCAACCAGGCGTATGAAAAAGCGCAGGAATTGATCTTCAACGACGTCCCAGACATCGACCTGTACCAGAAGTCGATGACGGTGATGATGCGCGATTGGGTCAAAGGCTACGTATACAACCCGATCTACACAGAAGCATTCAATCTATACGACATGCGCATTTTAAAAACCGCTGAGTAATTTCCCTCCCCCTGTACAGGTTGGGCAGCCGTTGACCGGCTGCCCAACCCCCAAATTATTGGAACCCTTATGCTTCATCAAATCACTCGCCGTCTCCTTTTATCCATTCTGGTTCTCGTCGGTGTTTCACTGCTGGTATTTTTCCTGTCGCATATCGTGCCCGGCGACCCCGCCCGGTTGGCAGCCGGTCCGCAGGCGCGCATGGAGCAGGTGGAAAATCTGCGCCGTGAATACGGTCTGGATAAACCCCTCCCCGAGCAGTATGTGATCTACATGCGCAATTTGCTGCAGGGTGATCTGGGAAAATCTCTGCAGAGCCGCCGTCCCGTTCTGGATGATTTAAAGGATTATTTTCCAGCCACTTTTGAGCTGACATTTCTGGCAACCATTCTGGCGGTCGTCGGTGGCGTCGTATTCGGCATTATTTCCGCGATTTATAAGAATAAATGGATCGATAACCTGCTGCGCGTCTTTTCACTGACAGGGGTCTCCATGCCAGTCTTCTGGCTTGGCATTGTTCTCGTTCTGATCTTTTACCGGCAGCTCGACATTCTCCCCTTTGGCAATCGTTTGGACGCATCCTTAACCACACCGCAGCAAATCACCGGTTTATATCTGTTGGACAGTCTGATGACAGGCAATCTGCCTGCTTTTTGGAGCGCGTTCAAACATCTCATTTTGCCTTCCATCACACTGGCTTACAGCAGTCTGGGCGTCATTTCGCGCATGAGCCGCGCCAGTTTGTTGGAGGTGATGCAAGAAGACTACATCCGCACCGCGCGCGCCAAAGGCACGCGTGAAAGATGGGTGCTTTCACGGCACGCGCTGAAAAACTCGCTCATTCCGGTTCTGACCGTGATCGGTTTGCAGTTTGGCAGTTTGCTGGGCGGCGCGTTTCTCGTTGAAGTCATTTTCTCGTGGCCGGGTCTGGGAACCTACGCCATGAAAGCAATCATGTTTCTGGACTACAACGCCATCATCGGGGTCACCCTGCTGACCGCAGTGGCTTTCATGCTGACAAACATGCTGGTGGATATCCTGTATATGGTTGTCGACCCAAGGATGAGAACATCATGAGTGATAATCAGGTAACCAATTTACTCGAAAAACCGGATATCAATCAGCGCTCTTTCTCCAACTCGCTGTCGCGTTTTTTGCGCCGCAATTCTCTGGCGGTCATCGGCATCGTGCTGGTGACCATCACCATTGTGGTGGCGATCACCTGTGATTGGATCACACCGTACAATCCTCTGAAGCCGGAAATGGCGGTGAAACTGCAGGCGCCATCGGCTCAACATATTTTCGGCACCGATGATATGGGGCGCGATATTTTGAGCCGGATTCTTGTAGGTACCCGGGTGTCGCTCGGTTCTGCGTTACTCATTATTGGTATATCGGGTATCGTTGGCTTGCTGGTCGGGCTGGCGGCAGGCTATATGGGCGGATGGGTGGATGACATTTTAATGCGATTAACGGATGTGTTTCTGGCGTTTCCAGCCCTCGTTCTTGCCATGGTGATCAGCGCAACACTGGGTCCCAGTTTGAAAAATGCGCTGATCGCCGTGGCGACCGTCTGGTGGCCGTGGTACGCGCGATTGGTTCGCGGGCAGGTCATTGCGGTGCGCAGCAAGGAATACATCCAGGCTGCGCAAACGCTGGGTGTGCCCACCCTGCGCATCATCTTCAAGCATATTCTGCCCAACGTATTGAGCCCGGTCATCGTGCAGGGCACGCTGGACGTGGGCAACACCATCCTGCTCACCGCTTCGTTGAGCTTCATCGGTCTGGGCGCGCAGCCCCCCACGCCGGAATGGGGCGCCATGGTCTCCATTGGACGGCTCTACATGCTCTCTTACTGGTGGGTGCCCACCATCCCCGGTTTTGCCATTCTTTTCGCGGTGCTGGGGTTCAACCTGCTGGGCGATGCCGTGCGCGATTTTTCGGATGTACGCAGCCGCCAGTTGTAACAGGAGGCGGCTTTGATCGCATACGACCTGACCGTAATCGGCGATTTGAATCTGGATATTCTGCTGGAAGTGCCCCGCTTCCCCGGCGTGGACGAAGAGGTGGAGATCCTTTCACGCCGCCAGTCCCCAGGGGGCGACGCAGCCAACATCGCTGCCGCAGCAGCCCGTCTGGGCGGCTCACCCGTGCTGATCGCCTGCGCCGGTGCCAAGGATGAAGGTCCCACGCTGGCGGCTGACCTGCAGGCGCTGGGCGTGGATACCCACCTGATGGAATGGCACGCAGCGCTACCCACCGGATGCGTGATTGGCATCGTCCGCCCCGACGGTCAGCGAAATTTACTCGCCGACCGCGGCGCCAACCGTGAGCTTCACCTGGGCGCCGCACAGCGCGAAGCCATCGCTCGCAGCCGGAGGGTGCACCTGAGTGATCCGCTGCCGCACATCATCAGCGAGGTCACGGCTGTTTTGACCGAAGGAACCCTGCTCTCGTTGGACCCGGGCGGGATCACCGCCGAACGGGGATTGGACGCGCTGGCGCCGCTGCTCGCCAGAACCGAAATTTATTTCTCAAACACCAATGAAGTCCACCGCCTGACCAGGATCGCCTCGCTGCCGGATGCGGTTCAGCGCATCCGCGAAGCCGGTCCCCGGGTGGTGGTCATTAAACAGGCGGAGCAAGGCTGCGCCGTCTTCACCGCCTCGGCGCATTTCCAGGTTCCAGGCTATGCAGCGACAGCGGTGGATGCCACCGGCGCAGGCGACGCTTTCGACGCCGCGTTCTTAACCGCGCTGCTCGAAAATCAATCTCTGGAACAGGCAGCCCAATTTGCCAATGCAGTTGGCGCTTTGACAACCCTTCGCGTGGGGGCGCAGGCGTCTCAACCAACCCGCCAACAGGTCATGGAATTCATGAAACAAGAAGGTACATAGAAATGCATTTTACTGATTTATTCAATACTGAAAAACCGGTGATTGGAATGGTTCACCTGCCTCCCCTCCCGCCCGCGCCGCTGTGGCAGGGAGAGAGCTACGATCAGATTCTGGAGTTTGCCGCGGCAGACGCAAAAGCCCTGTCAGCGGGCGGCGTGGACGCGATGATTGTGGAAAATCAAAACGACCTGCCGTTTTCGGCACAGGATGTTTCGCCTGTGACCACCGCCTGGATGGCAGCCCTGACACGCGAAATCAGCCGCCAGGTGAGCGTTCCGGTGGGTGTGAACGTGATGTTTAACGACTGGAAGGCTGAGATGGCGGCGGCAACCGCCGGAGGCGCTCAATTCATCCGGGTGGAAGTGCTCGTGGATCCAAGCTGGTCGGACATGGGCTTTCTGGATGCCTGCGCGCCCGGTCTGCTGCGGCTGCGGGCAGACCTGCGCAGCAATGTGGCAATTTTTGCCGATATTCAAGGCAAATACACTGCCCCATGCTCACCGCGTAGCCTGGCAGAATCCGCTCACGATGCCCAGCACCGCGGGCTGGCAGACGCGCTCATCGTCACCGGCTCGGGCACGGGGCATTCCGCGCCCATCGAAAATGTGCGTCTGGTGAAAGAGCATGTCTCCATCCCGGTGATGGTCGGCAGCGGTGTAACCCCGCAAAATGTGGGCGAAATGCTCGCCACCGCAGATGGGGCGATTATTGGTTCCTGGTTGAAAAAAGATGGAAAGCTGGCGAACCCGGTCGATGAGGAACGGGTCAAGCAATTTATGAGCGTGGTCAAAAAGGCAAGGGATTAACATGAAAATAATGGTTGTTGGTTCCGGCGGTCGCGAGCATGCGATCACCAAAGCGCTGGCTCGTTCTCCTCAAAAGCCGGTGCTGCATGCATTTATGAGCAATCTCAATCCGGGGATGATGGCATTGTGCGAGTCAACCACCCCAGGCAAGATGAAGGATGTGCCGGCGATCTGCGCCGACGCCCTGGCGAAAAAAGTGGATCTGGTGGTGATTGGTCCTGAAGAACCGTTGATGCACGGTCTGGCAGATGAATTGACCCGCCGCGGGATTCCCTGCGTTGGACCGCAAAAGAAACTCGCCGAGATGGAAGGCAACAAACTGGTGCTGCGCAGCATTGTGGACAAATACTTTCCCGAAGCCAACCCGGATTATCGGTTATGCAGGTCCGCCGCCGAAGTTGCCAGCGCGCTGCATGAGCTGGGCAGGGTTGCGGTCAAACCGCTGGGGCTCACCAGCGGCAAAGGCGTGCGGGTGATGGGCACCCAGCTCCCCACAGCGGCAGACGCTGAAGCCTATGCCAACCAGATCATCGAAAACAACGGTGAAGTGCTGTTGGAAGAACTGCTGGAAGGCGAAGAATTCTCGCAGATGGTCTTTACCGACGGGGTACGTGTGGTCCCCATGCCTCTGGCGCAGGACGCAAAATTCGCCTTTGAAGGCGATACCGGTCTCATGACGGGCGGCATGGGATCTTACACCATGGCGGATCACCGGATGCCTTTCGTTTCCGCTGAAGCGCGGCAGCAAGCCTGCCAGTACGTGGAAAAATTGATCGCCAGCGTGGAACAGGAATACGGGATGCGCTATCACGGCGTGCTGTACGGTCAATTCATGCTCACCCGCAAAGGACCCCGATTTGTGGAAGTCAACGTGCGCTACGGAGATCCCGAATCCATCAATGTCCTATCTGTGTTGAAGACCGATGCGGTGGACGTGTTTACCGGCATGGTTTGCGGACTTCCAGAAAAGATCGAGTTCGAACGCAAGGCGTCGGTTTGCAAATATCTGGTTCCAGAAGGTTATCCAGAAAATCCGCGCAAAGATGTGGTGGTTCGGTTCGATCAGCGCGTGGTGGATCAGGCGGGCGTGGATGTGATCTACGCCGGGGCGGAACCCCAGGGTGACGCCTGCCGCGCCACCGGTTCGCGGTTCGCCGCCGTTCTGGCAGTCCGCGACGAGCTGGCGGCTGCAGAAAACGCTGTGGAAAACGCCATTACCCAACTGGGATTGTCGGGTGTATATCACCGCCGCGATATCGCCACCGCGGAACTCATTCAGAAGCGCACCGCACACATGCGCAAAGTATTGGAAGGATAAGTTTTTCCATCTTTTGATGAAAAAAAGCTTCGGCGAAATTAACCGCCGAAGTTTTTTTTATTTGCTATGTATGCCGTTTTGTCTGGATCCAAAGATCGATCTGGATCTTTACTGGATCACGCCCAGTTTGCGCCCAACCTTCGCGAAGGCTTCCAGACCCTGATCGAGGTCTTCCTTGCGGTGCGAGGCTGAGATCATGACGCGGATGCGCGCCTTGCCGCGGGGCACGGTGGGGAAGCCGAGCGACATGGCAAACACGCCTTCCTCGAACAGATCTCGGCTGAACTGCTGCGCCAGCGGCGCTTCACCCAGCATGATGGGCGTGATGGGCGTGACGCTGTGCCCCGTATCGAAGCCCAGTTTCGCCATTTCGGCTTTGAAGTAGCGGGTATTCTCCCACAGGCGGTCCACCAGTTCGGTGGATTCTTCCAGAATATCCACGGCTGCCAGACAGGCTGCCACATCGGGCACCGTCACCGCGGAGGAGAAGAGGAAGGGGCGCCCGCGCTGGCGCAGCCATTCGATGATGACCTTGTTGCCCGCCACCACACCGCCAACCACGCCGAACGCCTTGGACATGGTGCCGACTTCCACATCCACCTTGCCGTGCAGATTGAAGTGATCCACAATACCGCGACCGCCCTTGCCCAGCACGCCTTCGCCGTGGGCATCGTCCACCATCAGCAGCAGATCGTGCTTTTTGGCGACTTCGTAGATTTCGTCCAGCGGGGCGACATCGCCGTCCATGCTGAACACGCCGTCCGTCACGATCAAACCGCGGCGGAAGCTGCCCTGCGCTTCGGTGATCACGCGGTCCAAATCCGCCGCGTTGGCGTGCGCGAAGCGAAGGATCTTGGCGCCGGAGAGGCGCGATCCGTCAATGATGGAGGCGTGGTTGAGTTCATCGGAGAAAATCACGTCTTCTTTTCCAACCAGCACCGGGATGGTCGCCAGGTTGGCGGTAAAACCGGATTGGAAGGTGATGGCGGATTCGACGCCTTTAAACGCCGCCAGACGGCGTTCCAGTTCCAGGTGCAGGTCCATCGTCCCGGCGATGGAGCGCACTGCCGCGGGACCCACCCCGTATTGATTCATCTTTTCCTGCGCGGCTTTCACGATGCGCGGGTCATTCGCCAGCCCCAGATAGTTGTTGGAGCAGAAGTTGAGTGCGCGCTTGCCGTCCACCACCAGCCAGCTTCCCTGCGGGCTGCTGAGGGTGCGGATGCGGTTGTACAACCCGCTCTGGTTCAAATTATCCAGTTCTTCCTGAATCCACTGCAGTTTGTTCGACATGTTCACCTCAGAGAGATTGATTTGATTCAGCCAAAATATCTGACCCGAACAATTTAATCACCCGTCTGCTTATGCAGTGCGAGCGTTAAACTTAATCCCATCTTCCTTGCACAACGCCTGCACCAACCGCCGCCCAGACATGACGCCCGTGGGCAGCCCGCCGCCCGGCTCCACCCACTGCCCGCACTGATAAAAGCCGCTCAGACCGGGCAGAGTCTGGCTCATGGGCTTCATCACCGTCTCGGCGTTCTGCGGCGTGATCAGCCAGCCTTCAAAACTGCCCTTCCAGTTGCCGGTATAGCGTTCGAAGGTCAGCGGGGTGGCGACATCCACCATTTCCACGTCGCCGCCGATCCCGGGGAAACGCTGTTCCAGCGCGGTCACCACCGTGCGCGCCACCTGATCCTTCTTTTCATCATAGGCGGCGCGGTCTTCCGCCAGGGCTTTCCAATATTCATAATGAGCGGGCAGCGCCACCACCAGGCTGGTCTTCCCGGCGGGCGCCAGGGTGGGATCCTGGTTGAACAGGTGCACCGGCATACGCTCCACCATTTCGCCGCCAATTTCCAGCGGCTGGCGCAGCGGATAGCTGAACCCGCTGACCGTGATGGGTTCATTTTCGAAAGCGCGGTTGATCCCGATGCCAACATACAGCAGCGGCGGGAAGGGTTCCCACTTCTCGTAGATTTCCTTGATCTTTTCGTCGGCGTATTTGCCGTCGAGCATCTTGAAAATGGTGGCATAGCCGTCCGCGGCAGAGATGACGCGTCCGGCACGGTGCTCGCTGCCGTCCGTCAGGCGGATGCCCACCGCCCGATCATTTTCCACCAGGATTTTATCCACCCGGCTGTCGTAATGGATCTGCCCGCCCAGGTCGAGGAAGCGCTTTTCCAGCGCGCGCGACATGGGCATCGAACCGCCGATGGGATACCCGGCGTTTTTGGTGTGCATATACGCCAGCGTAAAAAGGATGAAACCCATGGAGAACTGCGGGTACCACATCTCCGCCAGAGCCTGGCG
>JBDKTF010000317.1:0-4151 GCA_039680295.1 Anaerolineaceae bacterium | reverse complement strand
GATCGAATCGTTTTTACCCATCTCATCCGTTTGACCCGCACCAGCCCCTCCCGTCCTTCGGACACCCTCCCCATTTTCCCCGAAAATGGGGAGGGTTAGGGTGGGGCAAAGCCACAATTTTGTGAATAGGTTTTATTCTCAAATATGATCCGTGGTATCCATGGATTATGATTTCAAAATCCTTCGCGTCCAAGCGAAGATTATTTTTCTTCGCGTCTTTTTGTTCTTCTTCGCGACCTTCGCGTTTAAATCTGGAATGATTTGCTTCATCCGCGGTATCCGTGGATACTCTTTTCAACTCCCTTCGCGCTCATTCGCGGTTAAAGCTCTAATTCGTGGATCAAAAATTCAACCGATGGATGGGTATTTCGATCAATCGTTGTACAATCAAATTATGCTCAAACGCGTTCTTTCCCTCCTCCTAGCCGCCATTCTGCTGACCGCCTGTGCGCCGCAAACCGCCGCCCAACCGGTGACCGCTCTGATTCACGTCCGGCTGATCGATGGCACGGGCGCGCCGCCCGTGGAGAACGCCGTGGTGCTGGTGAGCGGCGAACGCATCACCGCGGCGGGCGCCGCCAGCCGGGTGAAGGTGCCCAGAGGCGCAACCGTGATCGACCTGCGGGGCGGGTCGCTGCTGCCGGGGCTGATCAACGCGCATGTGCACCACAGCTATAACAAAGAGCTGCTGACTGCCTGGGCGCAGGCGGGCGTGACCACCGTGCGCGATCTGGGCGGGGGCATGTGGGATATGAAAGCGAATTACGCGCTCAAAGCCGAGGTCAACGCGCAGCCGCAGTACGCCAGATTGGTTGGTTCCACGCCCATTCTGTCGCCGCTGGGTGGGTACGGACAGTTCCATGTGTCCTCCGCCGAAGACGCGTTCAAACAGGTCAATGCCGTGCTTGACCTGGGCGCCGACCTGGTGAAAATCGCCTTTGAAGATTACCGTCCACCCAACACCCATTGGGCGCTGCTTCCGCTGGATCAGGCGCAAGCTGTGGCGAAAGCCGCCCATGAGCGCGGTGTGCGCGTCAGCGCCCACATCACCTGGGCGAAATTCGCCCAGACTAGTCTGGATGCCGGCGTGGACGAGATCGCCCACATGCCGATGGATGCGCTGGAGGATGATGTCATCCGGCGGGCGGCGGAGCAGGGTGTGATGTGGATCCCCACGCTGGAGTTGTGGGAACGCGTTGGATACGACATTTTGCCCATCGCCGAAGACAACACCTACCGCTTTGTACGGGCGGGTGGACAGGTGGCGTTGGGCACCGATTACGGCGGCTATCCGGCAACCTTTGACCTGGGGTTGCCGTTGACCGAGATGGAAAACATGCACGAAGCCGGGCTTTCACCGCTCGAGGTGATCGTCGCCGCCACGCGCAACGGCGCCGTTGCCTGCGGCTTGGAGGAGGACCTGGGCACCGTCGAGCCGGGCAAACTGGCAGACCTGCTGGTGGTGAACGGCGACCCCACCGCAGACCTTGCCGCGCTGCAAAACGTGCGTCTGGTGATGCACAGCGGCGTCATCATTCGTCAGGAAATGAAGTAACGTTTGAACCTGTTCCATCCCCTGCCAATTTGCCCTCTCCGGGTGGACAATGGCTGGGGCGAGGGTCCCGGAATGACCATCCTTTGGCGCTCGTTATCATCCGACTATTTTATATACACAAAATATATTCTATAAAATGAAAATCGCTTCACTCCTCCCCACTCCCGTCCCCCCTCTCATCTGGCGCTTCTTCGATCCCGCGGATGCCGCCGCGGTCGAAGTCATGGCGTCTGCTATGGAATCCGCGCACTTCCCCGTGGCGGCGCTCATGCTGCGCGGCGGACTGGTGCAGGCGCTGGCAGACGACCCCTCTGTGTCTGCGCTGTGCGCCTGCCTGCCGGACGATACGCTGGCGGGCTTCTTCTGGCTCGCGCGCCGATCGGAGGGTACCCTGCGCCTGGATTGCACCCTGCCGCCCGGCGCGGTTTACCCCGGATTGGAAGCCGCCCTGCTGGACTGGGCGGAAGCCGCGGCGCAGGGTACGGCGCTGGAATACTCCACCGAAAACCTTACCCCAACCGCCGAAGCGCTGCTGGAAGCGCGCGGCTACATTCCCACCATGGTCGAAGAGGTGATGCACCGCAGCCTGTCGCTGCCCCTGCCAGACGCGCCGCTGTCTGCGGGGGTGCGTATCGAAGCGTGGGCACCCGAACTTGCCGATCGCTTCTTCGCTGTGTATCAGGCGGCTTTCCGCGAGCGCCCCGGCTTTCCCGGCTGGAGCCAACCGGAATGGGTGGATTGGGTGGCGGGCGGCGACGATTTCAGCCCCGAGTGTTCGCTGCTGGCGTCTGAAGGCGAGACCCCGCTGGGCTTTCTGGCGAGCGACGTCTCCGCCGGGCAGGGCTGGATCTCGCAGATGGGCGTGGTCCCGGCGGCGCGCGGACGCGGACTCGCGCAGGCGCTGTTGGTGGAAGCCATGCGCCGCTTCATCCGGCAGGGCTGTGCCGATGCCTATCTGGACGTGAATGCCAACAATCCCCGCGCCCGGCGCGTCTACGCCGACCTGGGCTTTGTCACCGTCCAGCGCCGCGGGCGGTACCGCCGCCAGCCGTAGGAATGCGCGAATACATTGGCAGGGGGCACAGCCTGTGTGCTGCCCCGGCAAGCAATCTGGGGAAACCTATCGATCGTGCGGACACGTTGGTCTAACGTGCAAAAACCTTTGCGTGTAAATGCGTTGGCTTGAGGGTTTTCACCTTCAAGCCAACCTGCTTCTTTCTTTTGATTTTCCTTCCTTTATATTCTTTGTGACCTTGGGGTAGAAAATCCCCTTTCCACAGGAATTCCCCACTTGTAGTACAATCATCCCCTGCAAGGATGTTAAAGAACGTATGACCTTTTCGAACCCAAATCATTCGGATGATACGCTGGCAAATTACCAGCCGATCCGTGCCCAGAGTGCGCCGCAGCAGCCGCCCAGGAAGAAACGACTGAGCGGTTCGGGCTGTTGTTCCGGCACGCTTGGTTCCTTTTTGCTGGCAGGGGTGATCCTGCTGGCGCTGTACTTCTTCGCGCCCATGCGCACCAACCTGCTGGTGCTGGGCATTGACCGCGCCGCCGACGGCTCTTACACCGGACGCAGCGACATCATGATCCTCACCTCGGTCAATCCCCTGCTTCCCACCATTCACATGCTTTCCATTCCCCGCGACCTGTGGGTGACCATCCCCGGCTACGGCGAGAACCGCATCAACACCGCCCACTTTTTCGCCGAAGCCGAACAACCCGGCAGCGGACCCCAGGCTGCCGTGAAAGTGGTGCGCGACAACTTCCGCGTGCCGATCCATTACTATCTGCGCCTGAAATTTGACAGTTTCAAGGATGTGGTGGATGCCATGGGCGGTGTCACCGTCACCATCGACCAGCCCATGAACGGATTGGACGCCGGGACGTACCTGCTGGCAGGGGAACAGGCGCTGGCTTTCGTGCGCAACCGCAGCGGCGCCGACGACTTTTTCCGCATGCAGAATACCCAGCTTTTCATCAAATCCGCTGTGGTGCAGATGATCAAACCCTCCTCCTGGGGACGCATCCCCGCGGTGGCGGTCGCCTTGATGAACGCCGTCGATACCAATATCCCCTTCTGGCAGTACCCCCGTCTGGGGCTGGCGCTGGTCCGTGCGGGCGGACGCGGTTTTGACAACACCACCCTCACGCGCGATGAAGTGACCCCCTTTGTCACCAGCGGCGGCGCGCAGGTGCTGGCTCCCAACTGGGAGAAGATCGATCCCATTATCAACAAGATGTTCGGCAAGCAGTTGTTTGCCGGTGCGCGTTGAGCGCTGGATGGAAATATGAACGAACCTTTTTACCCTCAACCCGATGATTCCGTACGCCCCATGCTGGCAGATGTATTGCGGCAGCATGGTCGCAGTCTGTTGGATGATCCGCGTCAGGCGGAACCGGTGATCACCGCCGCCTGCGGCGGGCATAAATGGGAAGCCTACCTGCTGGTGTCGGCGCTTAAAGTGGGTCTGCCCGAGGCGGACGACCGCTCGCTGCGCGCCTTTCTGGCTCGCGCAGAGAAGAAAGGCGGCATGAACGCATCCGAGGCGGCATGGGCAGCGAATGTCTGGCGCGAAGCGCTGGACGGCGC
>JBDKTF010000519.1:0-1668 GCA_039680295.1 Anaerolineaceae bacterium | reverse complement strand
CACCACCGGAATGCTCACCAGATTGTTGATCGCCTCGGATACGACGCCTGCGGCTTTCTTCATCTGTTCCGCCAATGAAACGCCTTCACCCTCGGGCTTGACCAGACGAATTCCGCGCGAGATATGGCTCTCGCGCTCAATCAGACCTTTCCTCTCCAACTGGTCAAGATAATAATTGACCACCGATGTGGAAGAAATGCCGGTTTTTTCGCCGATTTCACGAATGGAGGGTGGATAACCGAACTGCGTCTGATATTCCTCGAGAAATTTGAGGATTTTTTGGTGCCGCTCACCTAACCCTGCAGATCGTCTTGACATATCAGGCTCCTTGGCGGATGAGATTTCCGCTCATTTGTGCTAACATTAATATACACGAACATTCGTTCGATGTCAAGCACCAATTTCAAGAAATGATGATCTATTTAATGAAGATGCAAAATATCTTTTCCGTCGGAAACCCCGAATCCGGTTATACGTCGCTGCGTATGATGTCTATGGATTGGTCGATCCGTCCGGCTCGTAAGGATGACGCTTCCGCCATTGCCCGCGTGGAAGTGGACACCTGGCGCGTTACCTACCGCGATCTGCTGCCAGAGAGTTACCTGCAGGGGATGTCTTATTACCGCCGTGAGATCAGCTGGCACGACCTGATTGCCGTGGCGCCCCGGCGCGGATATCCATACGTGGCGGAATGTCGGGGCAGTCTGGTGGGGTTCATCCTGGGCGGCGCCGAACGGTACGGTGACACAAAATTTCCTACGGAACTGTACGCTCTCTATATTCTCCCCGCTCATCAAAAGAAGGGCATTGGACGTGCACTGGTGGGCGTTCTGGCGCAGCAGTTGATTGCCGATGGGTACACCTCCATGCTGGTGCGCGTCCTTAAGGACAATCCTGCCAGTCACTTTTATCAGGCTTTGGGGGCTGAATTCTTGGGCAGCCGCCCTGAGCTGCTCGGCTCACTGCATATCGTGGTGCTCGAGTATGGCTGGCGCGACATCACCACGCTGCTTCCCGCAAAGATGGACGCCCAATGAACGCCTCTCCTGACCCTTCCAGACCGCGTGCCCGTCAGCGGGGCATTTGCCCCGGCGTATTGCCCCCCGGAAAATACAACGCCATCACGGATGTGCCCGGCGTGCGTGTGGGACACTTCACCCTCATCGAAGGGGAAGACCTGCGCACCGGCGTCACCGCGGTGCTGCCCCACAGCGGCAACCTTTTTCAGGAGCGCGTTCCGGCGGGGTTTGCGGTCGGAAATGGGTTCGGCAAATGGGCGGGCAGCACCCAACTGGTGGAACTGGGTGAGATGGAAACGCCCCTGCTGCTCACCAACACCCTCGCCGTCCCCACCGCTGCCGATGCCCTCATCACCTGGACGCTGGCGCAGCCCGGCAACGAGGCAGTGCGTTCGGTCAACCCGCTGGTTGGCGAGACCAACGACGGCTGGCTGAACGACATCCGCCGCCGCGCACTGACCGCTGACCACATGCTGGCAGCCCTCCGATCCGCTTCGGATGGACCGGTGGCGGAAGGCGCGGTGGGTGCAGGCATGGGCACCGTGGCGTTCGGTTGGAAGGGCGGCATCGGCACCAGTTCGCGCAGACTGCCGCGCAGCCTGGGCGGCTATACCGTTGGCGCACTGGTGCAGTCCAACTTCGGCGGCGT
>JBDKTF010000249.1:0-1587 GCA_039680295.1 Anaerolineaceae bacterium | reverse complement strand
GGGAGGGATTCGGCATGACTGAATTTTACCAAAAGGTTGAGTAGAAAGTAAAACGCGAAGAACGAAAATAATCTCAGGAGCCAACGGCTGTTCGCCTCATGCAAAAGATTGCCCCGGTCCATTAATGGAAAAGGTTATACAAACACAATACAATCTGTTTGAAATCTCTTACAATAAGATCATGAAATTTGAAAACCATGATTTGGGAGAGAATATGAACCGCGACATCCTTCGACAACTGGCTGTGGCGCTTACCACAGCATTTGCACTGGCGATCAACGGCGCAGCCAACAGTCTGCCGCTCAACGGGCGCACCACCGGCGAGATTTCCGACAGCTTCAATGTGCTGTTTGTGCCCGCCGGATACGTGTTTTCCATCTGGGGCATCATTTATATCGGACTGCTGGCATATACCATTTATCAGGCGCTTCCGTCTCAGCGCCAAAATCCGCTGCTGCGCCGCACCGGCGGCTGGGTTGCGTTATCCAGCCTGATGAACGGCGCCTGGATATTCTTCTGGCACTACGGTTATTTCGTCCTGACCCTGATCGTGATGCTGGCGCTGCTGGCATCCCTGCTGGTGATCTACCTGCGGCTGGACATCGGTCGGCGTAAATTCAGCCTGCTGGAAAAGTGGACCCTGTCCATTCCGTTCAGCATCTATCTGGGATGGATCACGGTAGCGACCATCGCCAACGTCACGGCAGTGCTTTCATACCTCGGGTGGAACGGCTGGGGTGTCACTCCACTGGCGTGGACGCTGATTCTGCTGGCGGCGGGAGTGCTGATCGGCGGGATCATGGCATTCACCCGTTCGGATATCGCCTATCTGCTGGTATTCGTATGGGCGTTCGCAGGCATCTCGGCGCGCTGGCTGGCACTGCCCACCCTGAATGTCGCCGGATTTGCGGCGGCGGGATTGGTGCTGGCGCTGCTGGTGATCAGCCGTGTCTGGGGAACGGCGCGGGCAAAAGACCGGGACAGGAGAGCGGTCCTTCCGGCAGAATGACCGTGCCCGGATAAAACAAAAGACGCGTCCACCGCTATTCCAGGGTGAACGCGTCTTTGATTCCATTCACAGATCAGGCGCGGTGCCCGTTTTTCAGACCCGCTTCCAGCGCGGAAAAATCCACGCGGGCGGTCAGGTCCAGGCTCAGGGGGGTCACCGCCACCTCGCGCCGCACCCGCAGCGTGTACGCGTCGGAATCGGGATGCAGTTTTTCAAAATCGACCATCGGGCTGAACGGCACCGCGCCGGGCATATCCCAGCGCTCGCGCACCAGACGGCGGGAGACGAAATACGGCTCCCGTTCCAGCCGGGCGATGCGCCAGGGCGTCTCGGGGGTGGCGTCTGAAGGAATCTCCAGTTTGAGCACCGCAGCGTCGCCGTCGAGGGAGAAACCGTTGAGCATTTTCGCGGCGAAATAGCGCAGGAAGTGCCGCGCGGTGTCGAAATTGACCTCGGCGGAATAAGACAGGTAGAGGTCCGGCTTGGTTTCCAGCGAGATGGCGATGGAGGGAATGCCCAATTCAGCGCCTTCGATCGCGGCGCCCACTGTGCCCGACGCGGTGATACCGGTGCCCAGA
>JBDKTF010000379.1:0-2225 GCA_039680295.1 Anaerolineaceae bacterium | reverse complement strand
AAGGGACGCTGCGTCTGAGCACCATGGTGGAACTTTCACGCGAACACGGCATCAGCCTGCCCGGTACTGCCCAGCTTCGTCCGCTGGTGCAGGTGCAGGCAGATGAAGCCTATACGTTTCGCAATTTCCTTTCCAAATTTTCAACACTGCGTCTGTTTTACCGCAGCCCTGAAATCATCCAGCGCGTGACGCGCGAAGCCGTGGAGGATGCCGCCGCAGATAACATTCGTTATCTGGAGCTGCGCTTTACTCCTGTGGCGCTGGCGCGCGTTCAAAATTACCCGATGGGCGAGGTGATGGATTGGGTCTGTGCCGCTGCGCGTGAAGCTGAAGCGCAGACTGGCGTCACCGTGCGCCTGCTGGCGAGTTTCAACCGTCACGAGCCGGTGGAACTGGCGGAAGAAGTGGTCAAACTGGCGGTGGACAGACGCGATATGGGCATTGTGGGGGTTGACATTTCGGGTAACGAAGCAGAATTTTCGGCGCTGCCGTTCGTTGGCGTGCTGCGTGAAGCACAGCAGGCGGGGCTGCCCGCTGCAATTCATGCCGGTGAGTGGGGCGGCGCGGAGAATGTACGCGAAGCCATTCTGGATCTCAACGCCGGGCGCATCGGGCACGGTGTGCGTGTGCTGGAAGATCCCGTGGTGACGGCGCTGGCGCGCGAACGCGCCGTTCCTTTTGAGGTCTGCCTGACCAGCAATGTTCAATCGGGCGTGGTCTCCGACCTGTCCCATCATCCGCTGAAGCGAATGATGGCTGCGGGGCTGAACGTTACCATCAATACCGATGATCCCTGTATTTCGCAGATTTGTCTGAGCGATGAATATCGCCTGGCGATGGACGAATTGGGTATTGATCTGTCAGTTCTTCAGATGCGCATTCTCGCGGCGGCTCGCGCCTCCTTTTTACCAGAGCCTGCGCGTGATCTGCTGGCGGAGCGTCTGCGCGCAGAATTTTCATGAGGTGAAACATGCATATATTGGTCACAAACGACGATGGAGTCTGGGCGCCGGGATTGCTGGCGTTGGCGCGTGAACTGCGACCGCTGGGCGAAGTGACCATTCTGGGTCCAGACCATAACTGGTCTGCATCGGGGCATGTGAAGACGCTCAACCGCCCACTGCGGGTGAAAGAGGTGCGTCTGGATGACGGCACACCTGCGTACGCATCGGATGGTGCGCCGTCCGACTGTGTGGCGCTGGCTGTGTTGGGGCTGCTGCCCATCAAATTCGATCTGGTTGTCTCAGGGATTAACCCCAATGCCAATATCGGGCACGATGTGACCTATTCGGGTACGGTCACCGCCGCCATGGAAGCCGCCATTTCGGGGCTGCCGGGCATTGCCGTTTCGCTGGACATGCCTGAAAACTTCAGCGGACCCATTGATTTTCTACCGGCGGCGCATATCGCCCGCCGTATTGCCGCCACAGCGATCAAGCGCGAACTGCGCCCGGGCATGCTGCTGAATGTGAACGTGCCCTGCCTGCCAGAGGAGGAAATCAGGGGCATTCGCCTGACGCGCATGGGGCTGCGCATCTACCGTGATGAACTGGTACGGCGCCTGGACCCGCGCAACCGCCCCTATTATTGGATCGGCGGCGATGTTCCCACCGGAATTCCCGAAGAGGGCACCGATATCGGCGCGCTGGCGGAAGGGTATGTTTCGGTGACGCCCATGCAGCTCGACTTGACCGATACCCGCGGGCTGGAATCCATGCAAAGTTGGATCTGGGAAGCCTGAGCCTGAAACACAAACCCCCTGGGATTGTTCCCAGGGGGTTTGAATCAATCCATTGAAATGTTCAGCGTGAAGCCATCAGCACCAGGGTGCGGAACGCGTTGTATGCCGCCGGCATATTCTCGCCGCTGATTTGCACTTTGCGTCCGTCCACACGCTGCGCACCGGGAGCCAGCGCGGCGCGGTCTGCCATGTCAGTGTATAGAAACTCGACCACGATTTGCACCGGACCGGTATATTTCAGCGGGGGATTCGCCTGGTCGGCGCGGAAGCGGCTGATGGCGCGCAGCGACGCTTCGCGGATCATCTGGTGCGCCAGTTCCAAAGGCAGACATTCGGCGGTATTGCGCCCGTGAGCCTTCTTCACCACTGCCAGTTCAGGTCCGTGCAGCCATTCATTGGCTTCAGCGCACACACTCTGATCGCCAGAAACCATCACCACCGGCACATCGAAATGCCCGCATAAAGCCGCGTTCAGTCCCGTCTC
>JBDKTF010000072.1:0-1913 GCA_039680295.1 Anaerolineaceae bacterium | reverse complement strand
TGCGTTTGACTCTGGAACGCGATGCCCGTTTGAAGGAAGCCGCGTTGGCGGCTTCATAACCAACCCCATGTATCATACAATAGCCGATCTGTCCACTGAACCGATTTACACCATGAGAGCGGTTGTCAATCAGACGGGCATTCGCGCGGTGACACTGCGCGCCTGGGAGCGCCGGTATCATCTGCTGACGCCGCAGCGTGGGGGGAATCAATACCGTTTGTATTCAGAACAGGAAGTGGCGCTGCTGCGCTGGGTAAAAAGCCGGGTAGACAGCGGCATTCCCATTCGCTCAGTGGCATCTGAATTAAAGAACATGCAGCAAACCGGTGAACTGCCCGAACCGATTCCATCCCTGATGCCGTTGGTGGGAAGGGTGAAAGTACAACCTGCCGCCTTTTATGTGGAGGCGCTTTACAGGGCATTGATTGCCCGCGACGAGGCTGCCGCCCATTCGATATTGCGGGAAACGCGATCGGGATTGAATCTGACCACCGTGTGCATGGAGGTGATTACGCCGTGCCTGGTCAAAATCGGCGAAGCCTGGCATCGCGGTGAGATTCGAATTGCCACCGAACACGCAGCAAGTAATTTTTTACGCGGAAAGCTGTTGAGCGTGATGCAATCCTATCCATTGCGTCGGGATGCGCCCTTTATCCTCATCGGCTGCGCTCCGCTGGAATTACATGAGCTTGGCAGCCTGATGATTTCGGTGATGCTGCGCGCCAAGGGCTATCGGGTTGAATATCTGGGGCAGGATGTGCCCCTGGATGATCTGGTGGAGTATGCCCGCCATGAACATCCGGTACTGGTGATTCTCTCCGCTACACTGGAAAGTTCGGTGCGAGAAATTGCCCATGCGCAGGAAAAATTGAATGCGCTCCTTCCACCGGTGCGTTTCGGGTACGGAGGGCAGGCATTTAACCTGAAACCGGCGCTGCGTGAACAGACGCCGGGGGTTTACCTGGGTGAAACCCTGGCAGGTGCGGTCAGCACAGTGGAGCGGTTATTGGGTCCGGCGAATTAAGCGGGGAAAATCTTTTCGCGCACCTCGGGGCACCAGCGGTCCACCATGGCGGTGGAGAGACCATTCTCGCGGCAAATCGCTTCGTACAGGTCTGCGCTGGGGCGGCGGCGGCGCGTCTGGGTTTCCACATCCAGTTCCCACAATCCAAAGCGCTGCGTCCAGCCGCGTTCCCATTCGAAATTATCCACCAGCGACCAGTGGAAATATCCCCTGACAGGAATGCTCAAATTGACCGCGCGCCATACCTGATGGATGTGCTGCGCCAGATACCGCGGGCGAAGATGATCGTCGGCGCATTCGACCCCATTCTCGGTCACCACCACGGGAATTTTATAGTGCATTCCCCATTGAAGCGCCTCGAACATCCCTTCGGGGTCGTTGGCAATAAAACCGGTATCGCTTAAATCGGCATCCCTGGGGAAGAACAGGCGTCCATATCCCTGCGCCGCCAGTTTTGAATCGAAGGCAACCCGGTCGCGGGTGTAATAGTTGATGCCCAGGAAATCCTGGGTATGCGCCGCGGCAGGGATGGTTTCCTTCCGGGTGACATAGTCCAGCACACCGTCGGTGAGCGCCCGCGGGAAAAAGCCGTTATATAAGCGGGATTGAACGCCCGCCACCAACTTGTCCAGTGGGGAAATGCTGTTGGGAACAAAACCGCGATAATTCAGTGCGATGCCCACCCGGGCTTGCGGCTGGATGGCGTGGATGGTCTTATACGCCAGCGCGTGTCCGCGTACCAGGTTGGCAAAAACCGCGAAAGCAGTATTCAGGTCGGTTTTGCCGGGAGGGAAAACACCCTGAACATAACCGCAGTAGGCGAATACATTGGGTTCATTTATGGTGATCCACAGATTGACATATTCCTGCAGCGCTTCCACGGTCTTGT
>JBDKTF010000568.1:0-2604 GCA_039680295.1 Anaerolineaceae bacterium | reverse complement strand
CCTCCGGGTTCAAGTGTGAAATTCTGGGTGTACGTCTCGCCCGTCTGGACGATCACATCTGCCGCATTATCCCGAATCGGTGTGCCGCCAACGTACTGATTGGCATAGGTAGAGCCCTGTCCGCTGCAGGACGGGCAGGCGCGCACCCGATAAGAGCCTGCCGGTACTGCAAAAGAATACGCGCCAGAATTGTCTGTAGACGCCCCGCCTGCCCCTGCATCGGTCGCGAAATCATTGGCATAAACCCAGATTCCCGCGATCCCGGCTCCTCCCGAATCGGTAATCACCCCCGAGATGGTCGCATTTCCTTCTGCGTGGACGTTGGACGGTTGAGCACCCATAAAACCTGCCGCGATGATGATGGAAAGGAAAATACGGCTGAGATGCACAAGGCGGTGCCTGATATTTGCAGAGACGTGTACCGTTGCCTTCATAGAGTCTCTCTCCTCAATGGGTAATATGACAGATCTGTTGATTGGTATTTGGATAGGAAAACCGGTCAGCGCAGTAAATCCCCAAAAACGATGCCGGTTCAGGTTTAAGGTGAAAGTATATGTCGGGCATGATTTCCCGTCAATATTTCTAACAATATTTAAGTTGATCAGAATCACTGCAACGGTTCTGATAGAAATCCTACAATTCGTTATCGTTCCTCAAACATGCGCAGCATAAAATAAGAACAATTCAAGAAAGAAACACGCAGTCAGAAACCTGACCGCTGAACGAGTAAAAAATTAGAAGGAGACTACAATGACACTTTACGTTACCCCCCGTGGTTATATGAATCGCCGCAATATGCTCGAACGCATGATGCAGGATTTTGATGAAGATGTTCAATATGAAGTTCGCTTCCCCATGGATGTGCGCGCCGACGATGAAGCCTACGAAATCAAAGCATCGCTGCCGGGCGTCAAACCAGAAGACATCAACATTCAGATCGTCAATGAGACGGTGACCATTTCGGGCGAAATCAAGAACGACCGCGACGAGAAAGCCTCGTATCTGCTCGCCGAACGCCCCGCCGGACGCTTCAACCGCACCCTGACCCTGCCAGTCACCCTCGACGCCAACAAGGCAGAAGCCGCTTTTGAATACGGCGTGCTCACCCTGCGCGTCCCCAAGGCTGAAGCTGCCCGCCCGAAGACGATCAAGATCAACGCAAAATAAGTCTTAACCTCTGGACCGGTTTGAACGCAATCCGAGAGCCGGTCGAGAGGAACTGAAATAGCAAAACGGGATGATCCCACAAAGATCATCCCGTTATTTGTTTCTCTGGAACATCCAAGCTACTGGATACCCGTTGGATGTGATTGGCTATGCGCAGTTATTTCAGGCGGCAACCGACGCCACCCGCCGGATGACCATCACCACCTTGCCCTGCACCTGCACCGTGCGTGGATCTTCCACATAAATGGGCTGCATGGTGGGATTGGCAGGCTGCAGGCGGATCCGGTTCCCCTCTTTAAAGAAATACTTGAGGGTGGTTTCGTCGCGGTCGGTCAGCCAGACAGCCACCATGTCGCCGTTCTTGGCTTCCTGGGCACGCTTCATGATCACAATGTCGCCTTCATTCACCATGGCGTCGATCATCGATTCTCCCTGCACTTCCAGTGCAAACAAATCGCTGATCTTTTCGCGCGAAGGCAGCAGGCTGGCAGCCAGATCGATGCTGCTTTCGGCATCGTAGTAACTGAAATCAGAAGGCGGCACCGGGACCGGATTGCTGGCGAAAATACGCCCCACCACCGGAATGCTCACCAGATTGTTGATCGCCTCGGATACGACGCCTGCGGCTTTCTTCATCTGTTCCGCCAATGAAACGCCTTCCCCTTCGGGCTTGACCAGTCGAATTCCACGCGAGATGTGACTCTCGCGCTCGATCAGACCCTTCCTTTCCAGTTGGTCCAGATAATAATTAACCACCGATGTGGAAGAAATGCCGGTTTTTTCGCCGATTTCGCGGATGGAAGGTGGATAACCGAACTGCGTCTGATATTCCTCGAGAAATTGGAGGATTTTTTGGTGCCGCTCGCCCAACCCTGCAGATCGTCTTGACATATCAGGCTCCTTGGCGGATGAGATTTCCGCTCATTTGTGCTAACATTAATATACACGAACATTCGTTCGATGTCAAGCACCAATTTCACAAAATTTTGATCCAATAAGTGAAGAGATGAGATATCTTTCCCGCCGGAAAGCCCAAATCCGGTTATACTTCGCTGCGTAGGATGTCTATGGATTGGTCGATCCGTCCGGCTCGCAAAGATGACGCTTCCGCCATTGCCCGCGTGGAAGTGGACACCTGGCGCGTAACCTACCGTGATCTTCTTCCAGAAAGTTACCTGCAGGGGATGTCGTATTACCGCCGTGAGATCAGCTGGCACGACCTGATCGCTGTGTCGCCCCGGCGCGGGCATCCATACGTGGCGGAATGCCGGGGCAGTCTGGTGGGGTTTATCCTCGGCGGCGCCGAACGCTACGGCGACACAAAATTTCCTACGGAACTGTACGCTCTCTATATTCTCCCCGCTCATCAAAAGAAAGGCATCGGGCGTGCGTTGGTGGGTGTTCTGGCGCAGCAGTTTATCGCCGATGGTTGCACCT
>JBDKTF010000441.1:0-4905 GCA_039680295.1 Anaerolineaceae bacterium | reverse complement strand
GAAAAAGCGAGGCTGGTAATCGGGCTGGAATCCAGCGTAAGGTGCTGAACCGGCTGGCTGGCAGATATCCTCCAAAGAGAAAGCGTACCATCCACACTGCCACTGGCAGCCCATTGACCATCTGGATGGAGTGCCAGCGAGGTGACTGGAGAATCGTGCCCGGACAGTGTTTTCAACGGATTTCCCAGCGGGTAATTCCAGATGCGCACTTTATGGTCACGGCTGGCTGACGTCAGAAAATGATGAACAGCGTTGATTTCCAAGGCGGTGACGATACCTGTATGACCGGGAAGGGAACGATGAGCGGAACCGTCCGGGAGACTCCACATTTGAATTTCTCCAGAGGCGCCGCCTGCCGCAACCCACTGCCCATCTGAGCCAATCGCCAGCGTGAAGATTTCTCCCAGATTTGAGCCCAATGTTTTTATTTCGGGACCATACGGGAACCGCCAGAGTCTGACGGTTTGGTCAAAACCAGCGGACGCCAACAACGTTCCATCCGGATGGATCGAGAGGGCTTTGACCAACGCGCGATGCCCCTCCAGCGTTTTCACAATGCGGCGATCTTCCATACGCCAGACGCGGATTGTTTGATCGCTGTGTCCACTGACGAGATATTTTCCATCGGGTGAATAAACCAGCGACCAGACAGGTCCCGGAGGAGATTCAAGGCGCACAGTCATTTTTCCAGTCGCCGCATCCCATTCGTGGATCAGTCCGGTGGCATCTGCTGAGGCGTATTGGTCGGTTGATGGATGGGGTACCAGCGTTGTGATTTCACCCGGCAGGGTATGTGTGGGTGCGGTTTGTTGGATGGTCAAGGCTGCATGTTCGCATCGCGATGATAGATCGGACAGGTGGTGAAATCCCGAGGGCTCAATCGAGGGCTGCCATGCCTGGTCACGCAGGATATTGAAGATTTGAACAGACCACCAGCTTGGGGCGGCTTGCGCCAAACGCCAAAGATCATCCCATCGTTGATGCAATTTCAAAATTTTAAGACTGGATTCCCAATCAGCATCATTAAGTTCTGCCAGCCAACGAATCTGCCGTTCTGCTGTGAGCGATTCCAACCAGGCAGATTGACCTGCCTTGCGGGTTTGCGCCAGAATGCGTTTTTTAACTTCTCGGCTGGCAACCTGATAATACGAAGTCAATAGATCATGATTAAAATCAAGCGCCTGATACGCAACGAATTGTCCGGAGAGGAACAAAAACGCGGCACGTTCGCCGGGGTCAGCGGGCAAAATTTGAAATTGTTGGGCGGTCGCAGCGGAAATTTCATCTGCGTATTTCAGATATATCTGGCATAGGGCTTCGCATGCTGAAGAATCGCCATTCTGCGCATCTGCGGCAAGAATGGTACGCACCAGGTCGTGCGACGAATCCTGTTTCAACGATAACCAGAGCGTTTCCAACCCGGCAGGCGATTGAATGCGTGCAGAGACAATGGCTGCCCACTCCACCCAACCATTGGCGCGGGCGGCTGATAATAATCGTTCTTGAACGTCGTGCTTCGCGGTTAAGGTGTATCGGGCTGCCAGGGAATCAAATGAGGAAGTATATTCCTGCGCAGTGAGAAGACGAAAAGCAGCTTCTTCTTCAGGTTCGGCTGGGAAGAAGCCGTTCTTCACTGCAATTTCACGGGCTGTTTCAAGACCGTGAAGGAGAACCAGCCGGCACAGCTCCTGATCTGCGGCAGAAATGTGTCGATCGGCGAGGATGATCAGAATCTGTAATGCGAGCACGCGAATGTCTTCGAGTGGAGAGGAAGCCGCGGTTTCAGCCAGCAGGGAAAGCGCTTCGGAGCCGGCATCTTCGGCAAGAGATACTAAAACGCCGCGTTGAAGTAAACGGGTAGTTTCGCCGCCCGGCAGAATTACATCAGGGGAGGGTGGCTCGTTGAGAAGGAGTGCCCTATAGGTGGAAAAATCTGAGGGGTTCATATCTGCTCAGGATAACGGGTTGATTCCGCTTTGAATGACCTCACCCTGTGCGGTGAGAATAATTTCAGCATCAGGAAGATCAAGGAAATCGGCTGGTTTCAACCGATTGGAGAAAAAATGCATCGTCTTATTGGATGATCCGCGCAGACCGTGGGCGATACGATCTTTTTCCAGATATCGACCCGCGATCAACACATCCACATTCGTGAACAGCGGATCAATATGCGGCATACGCTGGATTTCTTCCATTGTATATCCTGAAAAGAGAATGATTGGAAGGGGCAGATGCGTTTTCAACTCGGTCAACAAATACAGTAAAGCGGGTAATTGCTGCAACGGTTCACCGCCGCTGATGGTGATGCCATCAGGCTCTGGCGTGATGGACTGCATCTGACGCACAAGTTCTTCCACCGTCAGGTTCTTTCCACCAGAAGGTGAGTGTGTCGTTGGGTTGAAACATCCTGGGCATGCCAGCGTACATCCCTGAAACCAGATGACAGCGCGGTTTCCCGGTCCGTTGGAACGACTGGACGGTAAAAAATCGTGTAACTGCAAAATTACATTTTCCCGGTCAGCCATAATTCATCAGGGTTGTCGAGCGCGTTGGGTTGTTCGAGCGCTTCAGGGGTCATTTCCCGCGAGAGAACGACACCCCCCAAGGCTTCTTCGAGCGCGCGGGTGATCTCCAGACAGGACTGCCCCTTCACGCCGCGGACGTGGGCATGTACCTGTCCATCCTTATCGATGGTGATTTCAACTTCCTGCAGGTCCATGTGAACTCTCCTCATCCCATACGCCGCAGCAAAATGTGGATACGCCCATCTTTTTCGGTTTGCTCAGAAACGAGCGAAAAACCCTGTTCTTCCAGCTTGTTACGGGTGGCGAGGTAAGCATAGCGTTGTGCGAGTTTGTCGGTAAACTGTTTTTGGGTAATTCCGTGGACGCCCCACCAGTCGGCAATTATTTCATAAACCTCACCGGATTTTCGCAGACCGATTTCACCCTTCAACGGACCAGCAGAGACGACGATATCTACCGGTGTGCGAGCACCAAAGCCATGCAGAACTGAAGGCTGATCTTTAAATGCATAGCCAAGATCCTTTAAGGCGGCAAGCAATAGGGTCTTATCAACCATTTGAGTTTTGATGCGGGAAATGTGAGACATACCTTCTCCAAAAAATCAGGTCAATTTAACGACCGGATAATCCTGATAAACCAACCGGTTGGCGTTTGTGTCGCGAGCGGTAAGGGTGAGGCGTTTATTTTCATCCACTCTGAATTCTACCTCAAAGCGCGCTTCCCCGCGGTGAACCGGTGGATCTGCGGAGAGGAAGGTTGGGTTATTTTCGTTCATCCAGAAGCTGGCGCGCCGTTCTTCCTCATCTGGCGCGACCGGCATTACCCGCGCGGCTCCGTTTAGATCGAAAACGATTTCCACCTGGGGCTGATGCCTGGAATGCCGTTTTGCGCCCATTTCGTACACAGCGATCCCAAGTTGTTTCTGCCCATCAAATGCGCCTTTTACAGCGAGTCTGGCGACGGCATTTTCGGTTGGATAGGGTGTTCCGCGCTGAACAATGACGCGATAATCATAGGCGCCTGTGGCGGGGTTGACATATCGGATGGCATAATCGTGCTGGATGTGGTCGTAAAAATCAATACCCGCGGCAAAGGCAGCAGCCCCTCGTGCAACAGCATCCATGGGATGATCTGCGAGCACACGCTCGCGACCAAAAATCTGCCGCAAGACGCGCTGGACGCAGGGGATCTGACTGCTACCGCCGACCATCAGCACCTTCTGGATTGAATCTTCGCCGTACCCACGTTCACGCGAGGCGTTGAGCGCACGCCGTACCGTGTGATCAATTTCGGAAAACAGATTGTTTTGATCCAATAAATTTTCGAAGGCGGTTCGAGAATATTCAACGTCCCAAACTGCGCCGGTATCCGGATTCATCATCGTGATCGTGGTGTGGTCTTGAAAGGTAAGCATTTCTTTGGCATGTTCACATTCAATCAGCAAAGCGCTGGATATGCGTGTGATTTCAGCATCGTAATCGTTGTGATGAATCTGGCGCAAGAAATCTTGAAACAGCCACTGGTCGAGGGTAGAACCGCCAATATCTTTTCCGGCTTTCCCCAATACCCGGCAGCGCCTCCCAGAGGATGCGCCGTCATCTGGCTCGATGCGCACGACGGCGGCATGCAGTGTACCTCCACCAAAATCGAAGATCAGATAGACGCTGCCTGGTTGAATATGGGCTCCATAACCAAGGGCGGCTGCGGACGGTTCGTCAATCAATCTGAATCGTGACAATCCGGATTTCTCAGCCACACCGGTCAACCAATCTTCATAATGTTCGAAGGATTCCACCGGCACGGAGAGGACGATTTCCTCATCCGTAAGTCCCAATTCCTGCTGCGCATTGACTAAAACGCTGGTAAGGAAGTCGGCGCCCGCTTCCTGATAAGAGACTGATTTTCCATCCAGATTCTGGCGGATGGGACTGCGGTGGCTGATATAGCGTTTCATCCAACGGAAAGTGCGCGGTGAAGCGTACAGGTTATTCTGTAATACCTGATTGCCAATCCAACGACGTCCATCGGGTGTGTAGTGAATCAGGGAAGGAATAAGCGAAATATTCTCGTCTCCCTGTTGAAGGGTACGTCCATAATCCGGCAGCCAGAGTACACGCCCGGACGACGTGGTTTCATCCCAAACTGCCAGAACCGTGTTCGATGTTCCAAAATCTATTGCCAACCGCCCAGTCATTTCGGGTTTACACTTTCCTCTTTTTCAACACCGGCTTTGCGAAGAATTTTGCCGCCAAATTTTACACCCGAAAAACGAACGGTGACCGGTTCGCCAGCGAAGATGTCTGTCTGGACAGAAAGTGGCGTATGCAGATCGGATTGAAAGGTGGATTGTTCACCCGGTTCATCAATCCATTCCATACCC
>JBDKTF010000313.1:0-2957 GCA_039680295.1 Anaerolineaceae bacterium | reverse complement strand
CTGGCTGCATCGGGAAAAAACCACGTCGAGACCGGAAGGCGAATACTAAGAGAATAAGTGCAGATGCGCTGAA
The DNA here is from genome assembly GCA_039680295.1 of Anaerolineaceae bacterium. Taxonomy (GTDB): domain Bacteria; phylum Chloroflexota; class Anaerolineae; order Anaerolineales; family Anaerolineaceae; genus JBDKTF01. The sequence goes on along the minus strand of JBDKTF010000313.1, from coordinate 2,884 downwards.
TCGAGAAAGGATCATCCAATGATGAACCGGGATAAGAAGTACCCCCCGTCCAGGATTATCGATACGATGGATGAATACATCTACAAAACTGCAATCCTGCGCGCAGCGCTGCAAATGAAGGTTTGGGATAAGGTCGCTCAAGGGATGAACACCGCAGAGAAGATGGCGGCGGATGAAGGCTGGGATCTTCAGGGAACCCGGATGCTTTTGCGCGATTTATGCCATTTTAAATTACTGAAAATACGCAAGGGAAAGGTCTTTCTTACGAAGGAGACGGAATGTTATCTGCTGTCTGACAAACCAACCTATATGGGGAAATTCCTTCTGAATGAATACCATTGGGAGGGAGAAGGTCAATTGGCAGAAACCATCCGAACCGGAAAACGCCCGATCCGTTATGATGCAGGGGATCAAGACATGGTCGATGTCTGGTTGGCGATGTATGTGCCGGATCTAACCGATACCGCAGATTTTGTCGAGAGAATGAATGGACTGTGGAAACAACTCGATATTCAATTTCATACAGGGCTGCGCGTGTTGGATATCGCCTGTGGTCCTGCGCCCCGAACGTTGGTTCTGGCTCAGCAGCATCCTGACATGCAAGTGACCCTGTTGGATTGGGAGAGAATCGTACAGATTGCGCTTGATTTCGCGCATCGATTGGGGGTTGATCAACAGGTTAAAACCATGGTCGGTGATCTTTGGTCCGCGGAGATTGGTTCAAACCAGTTCGATCTTGTCTATATGGGCAATATCACTCACTTTTTCAGTCCCGAGGAAAACACACAGATTTTTCGCAAAGTCAATCGGGCGCTTGTTCCATCCGGAATCCTCGCAATCAATGCAATACGACAGGAATATCCTCTGCCGCAAGATCCAGAACTCAGGTACTACGCCCTTTCAAAAGGCGGGGCTGCCTATACCTTTGCCGAATATCAGACAATGCTCGAACAGGCAGGCTTCACCCAAGTACAGGATGTTGCTCGGCAGCCGATTAAAGCCGTCAAGCCCTGATTCTTCCGCAGTGGATCAAAATAAATCAGCGCCTTGCTTATCTACTCAGGCAAGGCGCTGATTCTATTCCGATTGATTGAAGGGTGTGGAAAATATCCCCTTCTATGATTTGAGCCTATCCAAATTTATAAGCGACGCCAAACCCACCGCGCGGATATTTCCATTCGATATTGTCTTTCTCGCACATGACGCGGCAGCTTCCGCATTCGATGCAGCTCTGATAGGATATTTGAATTTCACCATTCGCCTGCATACGATATACGCCCACCGGGCAGAAATACAGGCATCCTTTTCCGACGCAGCTCTTGCAGACTTCCTGGGATTTGATTCGCAGGTGTGTTTCCTGCTCGTCGACATAATACTTCAACGACATCAGGATATCATCGATGAAAACCGGAGGCAGGCTTTCCCCAACCTGTGTCGGATCCTGTTTATTTAAAGGTTCGTTTTTATTTTCCATAGGTCTTACCGTCCTAAAATGGTTTTACCGAATGACAGGATGTCTCCGGCGGCGCTCAAGAGCGGTTTTCTGGAGGTCAACGAGCCGAGAATGTTCTTATAGAGCTGCTTCTTGGGTTGACCAAATGCGCTCAGGAATTTGCCCAGAGCATCATTGACAAAGTTCGGGTAGACATCCATGAAGTCAGGATGCGTATTCAGGAACCTGGAGAAATTCCGGTATTGACGCAAATCCTTCATGATGAAGGAATCGTTCAGCTTATCCTGATAGGTCTTCAGAGAGCCGGCTGAGAAATCTTTGCGCTTGTGCGCCTCAACGGCAGCCTCGCCTGCAAATTTTCCTGCGATGGTCGCCATGTTGGTGCCTTCCCAGTGGAGGGCATTTACCATGGCAGCCGCGTCACCGGCAACCAGCACGCCGTCGCCATACAATTTTGGCATCTGTTTCCATCCGCCTTCGGGGATGAGGTGAGCGCCATATTCCAGCATTTGACCGCCTTCAATCAACGGCGCAATGGATGGATGGTCGAGGAAGTGCTGCAAGAGATCATACGGGCGCACGTGGTATTTATCCAGCACGTCCAGATCGACGCCCACACCCAGAGACACGGTGTCTTTACCGGTGTAGACGAATCCCAACCCGGTCAAACCGAGAGAGATCTCGCCCAAGACCGATACCGCCAGACCATGGTCTTTGTCTGGCAACCCAAACCGGGCATTGATTGTTTCGGTGGGCATGGAAATCAATTGTTTGGTCACCAGCGCAACCGTTTCGGGTTTGAGGTCGTGATTAATTAAACCGGCTTTTTGAGTCAGAATATTGTTCACGCCTTCGCAGATGATCGTTACCGGAGCGTAAATTTCACCATCGGGGCGGTCGGTGACCACGCCGACGATCTTTCCGTTGGAATCACGGAGGAAATCAACGACCTGTGTCTTGGGGATGAGGAAAACGCCTTCTTTCTGAGCCTGTTCAATCCACCAGGCGCAGAATTTTGACATCAAACCGATGTACGCATCGGCTGGTTCGCGGTCAAGCTCACCACCCTCAACGGTGATGCGGGTCATTCCCGTTTTCGACATCATCCAGTATCCGGCTTCGGTGACGGGACGTTCCAGGGGTGGGTTGCGGCTCCAAAAATCCGGGAAGACTTCTTCCAGAGCATGGGTGTAAACCGTGCCGCCGAAGATATTCTTGCCGCCGGGATTCTGCCCGCGTTCGATGAGCGCAACTTTCAAGCCATTCCGCGCTGCAATTGCGGCAGCAGTTCCCCCGGCAAGACCTGCCCCAACAACGATTACATCGAAGCTGAGCTTTTCTTTTTTATCGTTAACCATCTCAGACATGCTGAGCCTCCTTCAATGCCTGAACCTCTTTGATCATTGCCGGGATGACTTCAAACAAATCGCC
>JBDKTF010000105.1:0-2526 GCA_039680295.1 Anaerolineaceae bacterium | reverse complement strand
TGCTCCAGCGCGGTGAAAGTTCTTGTGCAAGGCTCCATAGACGGGAATAATCTCCGCTGGAAGCGAGCATGTTGATCATGATCTTCGCTTCTTCATCCGTTATTTGCGCGGCGCGGGAGCGAAAATCAGTACCGGCAATGATGGTCAGATCGCTGGATCGTCCAGATGATTGCAGCAGGTGCGTAATTCGACGGCGTAAATCAAGTGGTGCGACGGAATATGCTCCTCGTAAAAGGCTGCGGTCGAAATCCAATCGTTCGTAGGTATTAAAATCGCCGGTCAGAAAGGCAAACAAAGCACGTTGATCGAGACTCTGGGGTAGATAGCCACATTGAACGGCAATTTCGCGTGCTTGTGGATCATCCTGCTCGATAACCATTCGGACAACCGCATCGTGCGCAATGGGTGAGGTCAGATGACGCGCTCTTTCATTCGCCTGCCCGCGAATTTGTATATCAACGTCCTGCGTTGCCTGGATCAATGCATTGATTTCTTCCGGCTGCTCTTCATCAATTTGTTCGGATTCTCCAGATTTCAAGAGCGTCAGAACCCGGGTGTGAACTGATTGATGAGCGATCCAGCGATGATCGAGAATGATTTCTTCAAGGAATGGAGAGCGAGTCTGAGCCCAGGTGTCGCAAACGGCATCCACAGCTTTCGGATCAGTGAGCTGATTTAGAAGTGTGCGGGCGCGAGATGCAATGAGCGGATCGCGGTCGGTGCAGACGGCGATCAGAGCAGATACTTCCGCCCCAGCTACCTGCAGCACCGCGTCGTTTTGTTCCAGAAAGAGGGTACTTAATATTCTGAGTGTATCCGGTGATACTGCGGACTGATCACGTTTCCGCAGATAACCAGCCAGTTCGTCTGAACGATTTTGCTCCCAGATTTCCCACAACTTTTGAAGGGCGAACGGAAAATCTACCGTTTTCAACCCTTCCAGACACATCTTTCGAATTTTAAAATCGAAATTGTGGACCGCGGCATATGCCAGCGCATTTCCAGCTTCAGGAATACCTCGATGGGCGGTTTGTATCAAATTTTGGGCGGCAATGCGTCGGGACAATCCCCCAAAGATTGGGGTACGATTCTCCATCTGACTTGTCCAGAGGGTGATGTTACGCAAAACATATGCCGGGGGGCGTGGTGTTGATGGTCGGTTGGAAGCCACGTTGGTTTGGTCTGTTGGATAAGTTATTTGATTTCCAATTGGAGCGGTACAAACTTCTTTTCAGCATCCTGCGCTTCCTGAAACGATGCGGATTGTGCTCTGCCTTCGCGCAGCCAGTTGCGCAGGGCTTCGATATTTTCACGCTGTGAAACGGATAGTGGAACCTGTCGTTTGAGAGACGCAAGAATATCCTGAGTGGTGAATTCGCGATTGGCATTGAAACCCAGGTACATCCCATCAATGACTGCCTGTTCAATTTCGGATCCGACATATCCTTCTGATTGCGCAGCCAGTTGGTCCAGATCAAAATCCTGAGGGAAGCGCATGCGTTTACGCAGGTGCACGGCGAATATTTCACACCGTTCTTCGAAGGTGGGTAAGTCGAGAAAGAAAATCTCATCAAACCGCCCACGACGCAATAATTCTGGCGGCAGGCTGGAAATATCATTTGCGGTGGCGACCACAAAGCAGGAGGCGGTTTTTTCCTGCATCCAGGTGAGGATGGTCCCAAAGACACGCGTGCTGGTTCCGCTGTCCAATCCGCCGTGCGCCAGGGCTTTTTCGATCTCATCAATCCAGACCACGCAGGGCGCGACGGTTTCTGCCAGACGAAGGGCGCGGCGAACGCGTTCTTCTGATTCACCCACCAGACTGCCGAAGAGTGAACCCACATCCAGGCGAAGCAATGGGAGTCGCCAAAGCCCCCCGATCATTTTTGCGGTAAGTGATTTACCGGTACCGGGAATGCCGATGAGAGCAATTCCTTTGGGGGCAGGCAGACCATATTCGCGGGCTTGCTGGGTAAAGGCTCGTTCACGCACTTGCAGCCATTGCTTAAGGATATCCAGACCGCCTACATCATTGGGCGTTTCGGTAACGGCGTAAAACTCCAACGCTTCACTTTCGCGGATGATTTGTTTTTTCTCTTCCGTGACCAGATCAATGCCGCGGTCATCCAGAATGCCGCTGCCACTGACAATCGCTTTGGCGAAAACGCGCTGCGCTTGTGTGGAGGTGAGACCCAATGCCGCCTGAATCATTTTTTCCTGTCCAAGCTTTGTCAGGTTTACCGTCACATTGGGGGTCTGCGTCAATCGATTGAGAACGTCCACCAACTCAGCGGAATTGGGGGAGGGAAAATCAAGAACAACGCATTCATCTTTCAGTTCATCGGGAATCTTTCCGCTCGGAGTGGTGATGATGAGTGATTTTTTGTTGGTTTTCAGCCGTTGGGCAACACTGCGTAATTTGCGTTTGATCTGCGGATTGGTCCAGACTTCATGAAAGTCTTTCAGGACATAGAGCACATTCCCATCTGCTTTATCGATCTGCTCAAGTGCGGTCAGCGGATCGCG
>JBDKTF010000058.1:0-10468 GCA_039680295.1 Anaerolineaceae bacterium | reverse complement strand
GAACGCGAACGCTTATTTGCTGGTGAAATAAAAAGGGGTCGACCCATGAGTCGACCCCTACAACGTGATATGAGATGAATTTATTCGTATCTCAGCGCTTCCACCGGTTCAATACCGGCGGCGCGGTTGGCAGGATACAACCCGAAGAACAAGCCCCCCGCGGTCGAGAAAAGCGTCGCGAGCAGCACGGCGCTGAGGCTGACCGACGGAACGAACGGTGTATTGGAAGCAGCGGCGATTTTCCCAACGATAAAAGCGATCAGCCACCCCAGCGCAATTCCGAGCAGACCGCCAAACAGGCTGAGCAGTGAAGATTCGGTGAGAAATTGGGTGAGGATATCCCGTTTGCGCGCACCCAGTGCCTTGCGCAGCCCGATCTCGCGGGTGCGTTCGGTCACGGAAACTAGCATGATATTCATAATGCCGATTCCGCCCACCAGCAGTGAAATCGCGGCAATGCCGCCCAAAAAGATGGTCAGCACATTGGTGATGGTGGAAGCGATGCTCACAAAATCCGGCTGGCTGTAATTGGTGAAATCATCTTTTCCCAGCTCTGAGCGGTGACGGGTGCGCAGAATCTGGCTGACTTCTTCGCTCGCCTGCGGCACCTGCTCTGCCGAAGCTGCCTGCACCAGAACCATATCCAGCCGTTCGCTGTTGCTGCGGTGAATCAAGCGTATCCTGGCGGTGGTCAGAGGAACCAGCACCTGGTTATCCTGGCTGCCAAAGGATGAGCCGCCTTTGGATTCGAGGATGCCAGTCACCCGGAAGGGCTGTCCTTCGATGCGAATGGTTTCACCCACCACGCCGTCTCGTCTGCCGAACAGATTGTCTGCCACTTGGGTTCCGATCACCACCACCGAAGCCTGCCCGAGAAGTTGTTCTTCGGTAATGGCTGAGCCATCCCGAAGCGTGAGGTTGCGCATGCCGAAATACTCCGGCGTGGCGCCCACAATCGCTGCGCTCGTGCTTTTGCCCCCCGCGGTCATGGTTCCTTCGCCCTGCAAAACGGGAGCCACAGCGGTGACCGAAGGCGCCGCAAAGGGATCTGCCAGTGCGCTGGCGTCGTTGACGGTCAGTGGTTTGGGGTTGCGTATCTCAGAATCGCCGGTCATGTTTCCCGAAAAGACAAAGACCAGATTGGTGCCAATTCCGCTGATGGAGCCGGTGATTGAATCTTGCGCACCCTTGCCGACTGCCAGCATGGCGATCACTGCCGCCACGCCGATGATAATACCCAGCATGGTCAGCCCGGAGCGCATTTTGTTGGCGTTCAGGCTTTCCAGGGCTTCGATGACTGCCTGCCAGAGGTTCATGCAGTTTTCTCCAGTTTTCCATCGCGCAGACGGATCACGCGCTGGGTTTGCGCTGCCACACCCGGGTCATGCGTAACGATGAGTATCGTGGTACCAAGCTCACGGTTCAACTTAAGGATCAATTCCATGATTTCCTTGCCCGATTTGCTGTCGAGGTTGCCGGTGGGTTCATCCGCCATCAGGATGGCAGGATTGTTGATGAGCGCACGGGCGATGGCGACGCGCTGCTGCTGTCCGCCGGAAAGCTCAGTGGGTTTATGCTCGATGCGATCTCCAAGTCCCACGGACTGAAGGGCTTCCATGGCGCGTTCCCGACGCCCTTCATTAATGCCGGCATACCGCAGCGGAAGCTCCACATTTGCCAATGCGGTGGTGCGTGAAAGCAGGTTGAAGCTCTGAAAGACGAATCCAACCTTGCGGTTGCGGATGCTGGCAAGTTGATCGTCGTTCAAATCTTCCACGCGTTCGCCATCCAGAATATATTCACCGCTGGTGGGACGGTCCAGACAGCCGAGGATATTCATCAGCGTGGACTTGCCCGAACCGGACGGTCCCATAATGGATACCACTTCACCGCGCTCCACCTGCAAGGACAAACCCTGCAGCGCATGAACCTGCACTTCACCCATTTGATAGGTTTTTTGCAGATCGTTGGCGATAATCACAGGTTCGGTCATGTTTACCTCCCCATGAAGGACGGACTTCCTCCACTCGTTAAAGTGCTGGGTGGATTAAGCACCACCTGGTCGCCTTCTTTCACCTGCCCCCCTGAGATGATTTCACTGTAGGTGTCTGAAGAAGCGCCCAGTTGGATGGGAACTGCAACCGGAGTGCCATTTTGAAGCAGGTATACAACGCGTTGATCATCTTTGATGCGGATGGCGCGGTTGGGCACCACGAGAACATTTTCCAGTTTATTGACCACCAGGTTTACGGCGGCGGTCATGCCGGGACGGATGTTCTCATCGACATTTGTCAATTCCACAGTGACGTAGAAATTCACGGCGCCCTGGTCAACGGTACCCACACGTGCGACTTCGGTAACGCTGCCCTCATAAGTTTTGTCTTGCGCAGCGTCGAAAGTCAGGGTAGCGGCTTGTCCTGCCTGGATGCGGTTAATGTCCACTTCGGAGACGGGAACGTCCACCAGAAGATGCGAGAGATCATCGACGCGGAAGGCGACGACACCGGGGCTGACCTGGTCTCCAACTTTGGCGTCAACGGCGGTGATTGTGCCGCTGAAGGGCGAAACGACCTGCGCCGTATCCATTGTCGCTTGCAGCGCTTCAACGCGGGCTTTGGCAGCCGCCAGATCGTCGGGATCGGGTCCATTCTTCAGCCGGTCGTATTCCCGCTGGGCGTCTGCGTAGGCGGCTTTGGCGACTGCCAGTTTGGCATCGGCATCCGCGATCTCCTGCGTATCGGCTTTGCCGCGGTACCAGTTCAGATTTGCCTGCGCTTTGTCGCGTTCAAGTTTGGCATTGGAAAGATTGCTCAATGCAAGAGCCCGCTGCAGATCGTCTTCCGGGCGGCTGCTGAACTGGTTGTAGATTTCCTGCATTTGATCTACTTTGTTTTCAGCCAGCAGATAAGAGGCATAAGCGGCATCGGCGCGTTCGCCGCTGCGGCTGTAATTCAAATTATTGCGGGCGCGCTGAGCCTTATCCAGGTCGTCCTGTGCGTTGACCAGTGTCAACTGCGCCTGGGCAGCGGCAGCCTTTGATTCACGCAGGTTTTCGAGGTTCCGTTGGGCAGTGACCAGATCGGCTTTTGCCAGTATCACGTTTTGAGGAAGCGAACTGCTTTCCAGCGTCGCCAGCACCTGATCATGCTTCACCTCATTGTCCAGCTTCACTTTGACCGCGTCCACTGAACCGGTGGTTTGCCAGGTGATCACTGCCGACTGGTTGGCGCGTACGGTTCCGGTGGCGCCCACCTGTGCCACCAATTCCTGCCGGGTCACTTCCACGGTTTGATAAAGACCGCCTGCGGTTTTTCGGGCAGATCCGATCTGGGTGATTACAACGATAGCAATCACTGCAATAATTGCGATGCCGCCGACGATGTACCAACGTTTTTTTGTCATTCGTTTTCGCCTTCCTGCTCAATAAAATCATACAACAATCCATGATAGATTTTGCACCCTGTTTGTTAGAATGACATCATAATTCGATCAAACTGCTGATCGGGATCATCCTTTCGCTTTCCGCATTTACAACAGAGATGGGAGAATATTCTTTCATCGGCGGAAAATATTTTGGCGAGCGAGACGGCATCGGGCAAAAGGGAGAAGGTTGTATAATTCCTGGTTACGATGAACGAAAACATGACTCCCCCATGGATGCGAATTTCAACCATCATCCTGACAATGGTGATCTCAGCCTGCCTGCTCACAGGCAGTGATCTGATGGACGCAGGCACGGATGCGCGTTTTTTGCGCTATACCCGGTCCATCGAATTTGACCACGGACAATGGATACGTTCAGCCTTCTGGTTGAAGACCGAACAGGCGTCATTGAATTTTCCGGAAGTTATGTCTGCGGTGGAGCAGAAACAAATTGTGTTGGAAACCGCCCAGAAATACAGCCAGTTGGAACAGCTCGCTGGAGAGGTGATGACGATCTACGCTGATCCAGAAACGGAAAACCCCGATCAGGCAGTCGCGCCTCTGGTTGCACAGACGAAGGAAATCAATCAACGGCTGAATGAGATCGCACCCCTGGCGGAGACGATCATCCAGCAGCAGGTGTCGACAATTCTGGCAGAACAGGGCTTGACGTTGGGTGGGCAGCCGATTCCACCGGTGCTGTATCATGCCTCACCACTGCCGGACAAGCTGATCATTTCTCCGCGAGACGAGATTCTTCAAAAGACCAGCATTTCCATCCAATCCACCCTGTCACTGGATGAGATCAACAAACTGGAAGAACGGGTATCGAAAGATGAGAATGTGTCTGCGTTGGTGGTACCGGTGGGAGGAATCGGGGTGTATCCCACCATGGTGCAGCAATCCAGCGATCTGGCATGGTTGATCGGGACGGTGTGTCATGAATGGACGCACAACTACCTGGATTATCGTCCGCTTGGGTGGAATTACAGCACCAGCGGTGAACTGCGCACCATGAACGAAACCACCGCTTCGCTGGCAGAGAACGAATTGCGGCAGCTGGTGCTGGAACGATATTACCCCGAATTGTTGCCTCCGCCTGCGGCAGAGCCGTCTGCCCAGACCTCTCCATCCGAGAAGACGCAGGAGGCTCCGGTATTTGATTTTCAAAAAGAAATGCACGCGACCCGCGTGCATGTGGATGAACTGCTCAAAGCTGGGAAGATAGACGAAGCTGAAGCCTATATGAATGCGCGGCGCGAAGTTTTTTGGGAAAACGGCTATCCCATTCGCAAATTGAACCAGGCTTATTTTGCGTTTTACGGTGCCTATGCCGATGTACCGGGAGGCGCTGCTGGCGAAGACCCGGTTGGACCGGCGGTGCGCCAATTGCGTGAACAGAGCCCTTCGCTGGCGGCGTTCATCAACCGGATTGCGTGGATGACCTCATTCGATGCGCTGAAGAAAGCGGTGGAGCCTTAAAGATCGCTCCCGCCGCTGTCCGCTGCGCCCAGATCGGGCATGGCTTTTTCAATGTCATCCGCCGATTGACCGGATTCAAGGCGCGAGACCACTTCGTTGAACTCTGGTCCCACATCTTCCCCAATCTCTGAGCTCATCTCGCGCATCATTTTCCCCAGGGCGCGGGGATCCTCATCCATGCCTTCCAGACTGGCAGTATCCGAAAAACGATCCAGACGCTGCGCTTCAGTGCGGGCGACCCGTACCCGGTTGATTTTCCGTTGGACATTGGCGCTCGCGCAGTGAGGGCAGGTGACGGATTTCTTGCCGTAATCGCTGTAAGATAAAAAGAGGTCAAATCGTTTTCGGCAGTTCAGGCAACGATACTCATAAGTCGGCATGTCATTCCTCCAGAATTTTGTTTCGCAAGCACATTATAATGATAGAATAATCAAATATCCATTAGAAATCAGGACAGACGATGAGCGCCGCATGTAACGATTACAATCTCTATCATCCCCAACCATTACTGATCGTTATTTCTGGTCCCTCGGGAGTGGGAAAAGACGCTTTGCTTCAAGAACTGCGCAAGCGCGATCTGCCGCTGCATTTTGTGGTTACCGCCACATCCCGCCCACCGCGGGAAGGCGAGGTGAACGGCGTGGATTACTGGTTCGTTTCAGTAGAAGAGTTCGAGCGTATGATTCGCGAGGACGAGCTGCTGGAACACGCTGTGGTCTACAACCAGTACAAGGGTATTCCCAAGGAACAGATTCGCAAGGCGATGGAGAGCGGCAAAGATGTGGTGCTGCGCATCGACGTTCAAGGGGCTGCCACCATTCGCAAATTATGCCCTGAGGCTTTGATGATCTTCCTTTCCACCACCACGGAGGAAGAACTGAAAATGCGTCTGATCAACCGGTAGACCGATACCGTTGAGAACTTGAATTTGCGTATCCAGACTGCCTGCCAGGAATTGAAGCGGGTAAACGAATTTGATTATGTGGTAATCAATAAACAGGATTGTCTCGACAAGACGGCGGATGACATTATTGATATCATTTCTGCTGAGCATCACCGTGTGAATCATCGCAAGGTGAATTTATGAATACTTACAATTCTTCTGAACCGGCAAATGGGCTTCCACCTGCCGAAGTGCGTATGAACATCCCCACGGTTAAACCGCGGGTGACCTATATTCTGATGGGCATCTGCATTGTCGTGTACCTGCTGCAAATGCTCAGCCAACTCGCGTTGGGCGGCGACCTGCCGTTGGCGATAGGCGCCAAGATCAACAGCTACATTCTGGCGGGGCAGATCTGGCGTCTGGTCACGCCCATGTTCCTGCATGGGTCCATTCTGCACATTGCGTTCAACATGTATGCGTTGTATGCCATTGGGCTGGCGCTGGAGCAGCAGTATGGATATGCGCGTTATCTGGCGCTCTTCCTGCTTTCGGGTTTTGCCGGGAATGTGGCGTCTTTTCTGTTCTCACCCAATGCTTCTGTGGGATCATCCACTGCCATCTTCGGTTTGCTGGCGGCGCAGGGCGTATTTGTCTGGCAAAACCGCCGCTTCTTTGGCGACCGGGCAAAGTCCATTCTGATCAATACGGTGACGATCGCGGGCATCAACCTGATTTTGGGTCTGACCCCCGGCATCGACAATTGGGGACATCTGGGCGGGTTGGTGGGCGGCGTCATCTTTGCTGCGTTGGCGGGTCCTTTGTGGGGATTGCAGGGCACTTTCCCGGTTTTCAATCTGGTGGACCGCCGCTCGAATGTTCAGAAATGGTTGGGTGGATTGGCAGTTCTGGTGATTTTTGGAGGAATTGTCGTGCTCAAGTTCCTCAAAGCTTGAAAATTCATGATCCAACTTCTGGCAAACAATCCCTTATTGCTCCTGTTCCTGGTGGCTGCGATCGGTTATCCACTGGGGCGAATCAAAATCGGCGGCACCAGCCTTGGGGTGGCTGCCGTTTTGTTTGTAGGGTTGGCGATCGGCTCGATCAGTCCAGATTTGAAACTTCCCGATATTGTGTACCAGTTGGGATTGGTTTTATTCGTATATACCATTGGGCTGAGCAGCGGTTCGCTGTTTTTTTCCTCCTTTCGGCATAAAGGTCTGCGTGATAACCTGCTGATCGCGGGTGTGCTGGTCTTTGCTGCGGGGCTCACGCTGGCGGGTGCGCGGTTGTTTCATATCCAGGCGGCTTCGGCGGCAGGGCTGTTTGCGGGCAGCCTGACCAATACACCGGCACTCGCGGCTGTGTTGGAGCATATCAAGGTCATTGCCCCGCCAGCTCTTTACGATGCCATGCATGCACAACCGGTGGTGGCGTATTCGCTCACGTATCCCATGGGCGTGATCGGCATGATCGTGACAATTTATGCCATGCGCCGTCTGTGGAAGGTGGATCTGGCGCGGGAAAATGATCAGTTGCGCGATATGGGCGCCATGAATGAACCGTTGTACAGCCGAAACCTGATCGTGACGCAGCCTTCCGTCGTTGGGCATACCATTTCAGATCTGGTGTCAGCCAATGAATGGAATGTGCTTTTCGGACGGATACGCCGCGATGACCAGTTGATGCTTGCAAACGGGAAAATGCGGCTGGAATTGGGTGACTGCCTGTCGCTGCTGGGCACCAGGGAGGATTTGGACAGCGCAGTGCGGGCGCTGGGCGAGCCTTCTGAAGCGCATCTGGAACTGGATTTGAACAAATATGACCGCCGCCGTATTTTCGTATCGAGCCACCAGGTGGCGGGCAAACGGGTTGCAGACCTCGATCTGTCGGGGCGCTGGGGGGCTCTGGTGACGCGCGTTCGCCGCGGCGACATGGAAATTATTCCCCATGGAGATACCGTGCTGATGCTCGGAGATCAGGTGCGGGTGGTTGCTTCGCACGAGTGCATGGATGAAGTGGTGGCATTTTTTGGCGATTCATACCGCGCGGTGAGCGAAATCGATATTCTGACGTTCGGTCTGGGTCTGGCGGTGGGTCTTCTGGTCGGATTGATCCCCATTCCCGTGGGCGGCGGCATCACCATTGAACTCGGCATTGCCGGCGGACCGCTGCTGGTGGCGCTGGTATTGGGCGCACTGGGCAGAACGGGTCCGATGATCTGGTCGCTGCCGTACAGCGCCAACCTCACTCTGCGCCAGATCGGTTTAATTTTCTTTCTGGCTGGCGTGGGCGTTCGTTCAGGGTACGCTTTCGTTTCCACGTTGGTTTCGGGCAGCGGCACGGTAATCTTCATCGTTGGGACGGTCATCACCATTCTGGTATCCCTGACGGCGTTGTGGGTTGGATACCGGCTGCTCAAGATCCCGTACAGCGTGTTGATGGGAATCCTTGCGGGGATGCAAACCCAACCTGCGGTGCTGGGTTTTGCACTGGAACAAACCCATAACGAGATGCCGAATGTGGGGTACGCCACGGTTTATCCAGTGGCAACCATCCTGAAGATTGTACTGGCGCAGGTGGTCTTGACCCTTCTGGTCTGAGACCGTTCGAGGTTGCAGAACATCATGGAAATACTGCCGCGTGAATTTTATAACCGTTCTGCTCTGACGGTGGCGCGTGATTTGCTGGGAAAGCATCTGGTGCGCCTGGATGACGGCAGACGTATTTCTGGCGTGATTGTCGAAACGGAAGCCTATCAGGGAGAAGATGATTTGGGCTGTCACGCCCGGGCTGGACGGACGCCGCGCACACAGATTATGTACGGTGCGCCAGGGCATGCGTATGTGTACTTCACCTATGGAATGCACTGGATGTTGAACGCCGTCACCGATGGGTTGGATGTTCCCGCGGCTGTGCTGCTGCGGGCGGTGATTCCGCTGGAAGGCATGGATATCATTGCCGGACGGCGGGCGGGTGTTCCGCGGGCGCAGTGGACGGACGGTCCTGCCAAGCTGTGCAAGTCATTCAACATCGACCGCACGCTCAACGGCGCAGATTTGTGCGATCCCGCGGGTGAAATTTGGATTGAAATGGGGGGAACAATTTCAGATTCGGCAATGCATACCGGGGCGCGGATCGGGTTGTATTCCGTGCCCGAACCGTGGAAGAGCATTCCCTGGCGGTTTTGGGTGACACCGGGTGAGATTAACTCTCCAGCTCAAAACCGTAACGAACCGTAACCACCGGGCAGTTTGCCATCTGGATGATCATGCCGGTAATATTGGGCAGGTACCGCTGGCGCATGGCATTCGCGCTCAATGGGGATCCCACTCCCACCAGATCGTAATCGGCATCGTTGATCTGCGCCAGAATTTCACGCACGGGAATGCCGTGACGCAGCCTGATCTGGGTATCGACCCCGGCATTCAAGGCTTCATCACGCATCCGGCGCAGGTTACGTCCCTGGGGGGTATCGGTATCGAGCAGGGATAATCCGGGTTCGTCCACCGGGCGGATGAACGGCTCATCCAGATTCGCCGGTTCGATGACATAGAGCAGGGTTAAATCAGCGCCGCTGGCTTTTGCCAGGTAAACGCAAAATCGGAACAGACTGGAGGCGTACGCCAACCCACCCACCGAACACAGGATGTGTTTCATGGGGTATTTCATTTCGGGGACGTGGAAGATTGGCTGACTCATCCGTGTGACCAGCTTGTTCAGCGGGTCACCCTGCAGCCAGGTTTGCAGTGTGGATCGTTCCAGCGGAGGAATGACAGTCAGCGAGGGGCGGTTTTCGGTCTCGGGCGGAACGATATCCTCAATGCTCCCGCTCTTAAGAACCACCTGATAAGGCACCCCCAATTTTTGCAGCTCGGCTTCGCCTTCTGCCAGTAGGGCTGCAACTTCTTCCGGCGTCGAGACGCCCTTCTTCTCGATACCCAGCAATTGTGCAGGAATGCCGAGTAAATGGGCAATTCTTGCGCCGTATATCAGGGCGGGGCGTGACGCCTCCCGTCCGGTCGTGCAGATCAATACTTGTAATTCCGATAACGTCATCTCTCTGTATGTACTCCCACGCGACCTGCACGTTGGTATGAAATCGAAATCCGCCGGTCAGCAAACCTATTCATTTTAACCCAGTTTTCAGCGGATTGGGAATCAAAATTCACCAATCATTTTTGATCTTCCGGCTGAAGTGTATTCATTGATATTATATAGTTGACAAAGAATAGATAAGTGCGGTATGCTAATACAGGTCATGATAGGGGGCGAGAATACAGCCATCTGCCCACACATTTGCACATACAAATAAACCGGAGGGGAACCATCATGCAACGCAAGCTCATCTCGTGGGTCGCATTGTTTCTGGTCATCATCCTGGCGGTATTCCCGTCTGCACCGGCGGCGCATGCTCAAGTAAGCGGACCGCAGAATGCTGGCAATAGTTCTTCAGAAGGTTCTATCCAATTAAGCGCACTATTCGATTTCGGGTATGCCGTTACTTATCCTGCTTGGTATGATTGGGTGGATGCCAAATCCAATGGTCAACCGCTGAATATTGAAGGCGTGTCCGGGCAGAAAACCGTCACCCTGCCTTTTGACTTTCCGTATTACGGTTTGTTGTATAACCAACTGACAGTGGATCTGAATGGTATGGTCGCTTTTAGCACTCCATAT
>JBDKTF010000253.1:0-2156 GCA_039680295.1 Anaerolineaceae bacterium | reverse complement strand
AATAGATATACCTGACGTCAGTTACTCAGACAAGCTTGAAGAAAGCGAGTTGTTCGATCAAGAAATCAGAATATTGAAAAATCAACTCTTAACAGAGTGATTGATGAATACACAACCTTTTTAATCGACATTGCTTCTGGCAAGTTGAATCCTTGCATCTGATCTGATTATATTCAAACTACTGGAGCTTCCAGCGGAAATAGCTCGTTCATCGATCCTACTACTCCGCTGGAAGCTAACTATGTTACTTATCTGCTATGAATGCGGTTGGCAAACCGATATTTCCAAGTAAGAAACAAGGACAATCAATCGACGCTCAAATGATGTTCAAGACATCTTTCCAATAAATACAATTGACGCCCATTTCTGGGCGTCTCAAGAATTGTTCAGTGGATTGATCCGCTTCTTGAAGAACAAAGCAGGGAATGTTGGCAGCCACTACTGTAGGGATGCGTCTCTGGGTTTTGTCTTTTCAACGTCCGCACAAGACTGGAGCGAGAAAATGGCTTCCAAAACGCCGCCAGCGATCGCGAGGGACTTATCAGAGACCTCGTAGCAGTGGGATTTTTCCGCCCGCGGGTCGACATCTCCGATCTTCGTTCCGGCGCTGACCTGCACACCCCTGCGGATCATTCCACGCAGCACACCGGAAGTCTGGGCAAGAACCGCTTCATCGCCAACACGGGCAACGATCTGCCTTTCTTCCACTCGATCTCCAATGACAGCAAGCGGCTCAACCACACCAGCGATGGGCGCGCGCAGGAGGCGCTCGGTTGATTTTCCGCCAATCTCGCCGGGTTGACCGGTATCCGGTTCTGCGCTGCCGAAAGTGATGACACGCCCCATATGATGCCCGCGGTTTGTCTCCACCACAGCATGGCAGTCGATGCCGGCGGTAAAACCAGGTCCAATGGCGACCACAAGAGGCGCATCAGTAATCTGCGTTCCGGTGTTGGTCTTCGCCATGATCGCATCGACCACCACCGCCGGAAGGAGTTCATACCGGCAGGCAGCTTCCGGGTCGACCAGGATGGGTATATTTCCATCGGCGATCACCTTTCGAGCCTGCCGGCTGTCTTCCACACGCACCGCCCGGATCCCTTCTATCTGAACCATGCCTTCATATACGGCTTCCCCAAAGGATACCGTCCGGCGGACCATCAGCGGTTTGGGGATTTCTGTCATTGCCAACCGAAATCCGCAGCGATGGAGACGAACCGCAATCCCGCTGGCTAAGTCGCCAGCGCCGTTATTCAGAAGGAGAAAAGTCGGGTCATTCAGTTGTTCAAACATAATCGTAATCCGAAGCGTTCATCTTCAATCTTAAAGCCATTCCGGTTGGCATGGCAGTGATATCCAAAGCCGTCAGCGGTCCGTGCACGAGTAGCAGGGATCGATCGACGCCTGAATGAGCGGCATATCCGCCAGTTGTTGATTCTTGCTCATCGCGCGCACCGAGGGCATATTGGCATAAGTTGGGGTGCGGATCTTGACGCGCAGCGGAATATCGCTACCGTCAGAGGCGATGTAATAGAAGACCTCGCCGCGCGGCGCTTCCGCCCGGGCGGTCGCTTCACCAACGGGAATGACCGGGAAGTGATCGGCGATGCGGATGGGACCCTTGGGCAGATTTTGCAGAGCGTTTTCGATCAGGCGAATGCTTTCCAGCATCTCCAATGCACGCACCACCACGCGGGCGCGCACATCGCCGTCTGGTTGAACAGCCTTTTTGACTTCCAGCTCGCCGTAGGCGGCATAAGGCAGATCGCAGCGCAAATCCGTTTCCACACCAGAAGCACGGGCGGTCGGACCAACCGTACCGTAAATCAGCGCTTCTACACGGGTCAGCACACCCACACCGGCAGTACGCGCTTTGACGGTAGCGTCGGCGGTGAAGATGGGAATGACGACTTTTTCGGTCGCCTGGCGGATCTGGCGAACCGCGCTCAAAATGCTTTCGGGGTCGGTCACATCGCGGTTGACGCCCCCGATGCAGTTCATGGCGTAATTGACCCGGTTGCCCGAAATGGCTTCCAGAACATCCATCACGAGCTCGCGCAGCGCAAAGATCTCCATAAACATGGTCTGGTACCCGATCAACTCGGCTGCAACACCCGACCACAAGAGATGCGAGTGCAGACGTTCCAACTCAGCCA
>JBDKTF010000355.1:0-3846 GCA_039680295.1 Anaerolineaceae bacterium | reverse complement strand
CGGCTGTCGCCACTTCTGTGCTTTTTGCGCCATCCCGCTGATTAAAGGGACAACGGTTTCCCGCCCCCCAGAGGTCATTCTGGAGGAAGCGCATGCCCTGCAGGAAATGGGCGTTCAGGAGCTCATCCTCATCGCGCAGGATACCACAGATTACGGTCATGATCTGGGCGTGAAGGATGGTCTGGCTTCGCTGCTGGAACAGATCCTCATCGCCGCACCCGAAATTCCATGGATTCGCGTTCTATACGGTTATCCCGGTCTGGTCACCGATCATCTGATCGACGTCATGGCAAACGAACCGCGTGTTATGCCCTACCTGGATATCCCCTTGCAGCATGCCCATCCCGATATGCTGCGGCGGATGAAACGCCCCGCCGACATGGATTGGGTGCGCAGTACACTCGCTAAAATGCGAACCGCGATACCCCATCTGGCGCTTCGAACCACGATGATCGTCGGTTACCCCGGCGAAACCGAAGCGGAATTTCAAACGCTGCTCGATTTCGTTGAAGAAACCCGTTTCGACCATCTTGGCGCATTCACCTTCTCTTTCGAACCCGGTACAGCCAGTGAACCGCTTGGTGATCCCATTCCTTTGGAAGTCAAGCAGGAACGTCTGGAGCGCCTCATGACCCTTCAGGAGCGTATTTCGCTCAGTCGTAACCAGGAGTGGATTGGCAAAAACCTTTCCGTGCTGGTGGAAGGTACCCAGGACGGCATCTCCGTTGGACGCTCCTTCCGCGACGCGCCTGAAATTGATGGTCTGGTCATTGTCGAAGGCGAAGCTCCGATCGGTGAAATCGTTCCGGTTCAGATCACGGGTGCGCTCGCTCACGATCTGACCGGTGTTCTGAAATCCAATTAACCTCGTTTCTATCTCCACCCATCGCCAACCATTCATTTAAGCCAAAAAAGAGAGCATCTATCCCAGAAAATCTGGTGTAGATGCTCTCTTTTCTTTATTCAAGACAATCAGTGCATAACGACTATGGAGCAGGTGTTGCTGAAGCCACCGGTGATTCGGTTGCCACCGGAGGTTCTGTCGTAGCAGGCGGCGGTGTTACCGTTTCGGTTGCCACCGGGGTGGTCTCGGTTGGCGCGGGCGTCGATGAAGGTTTCCCGCTCGGATTCGCGCACAGATCTGCCGCGTGTTGCGCGGTCGGCTGATACTTGGGATCTGCGCCCACTGACAGCGCCAGTTCATATTGTTTTTGCGCTTCGCAGTAATCGCCTTTATCCATTAAATCATCCCCGTATCCCACCAGCGCAAGCCGGTAGCGATCCACTGCCGGGATATTGCTGCCATCGTGCAGATTTGGGAAAGCCGTGTAATCCTGTCCGAAATAATACGCCGCCTGACCCCAATCCACTTCCCAGAAGGAAGCGCCGGTCATATAGATGCGCGCCCAGGTGCGGTAGCTTTCTGCATCTGAGTCGAGCGGTCCGTATTGTTCCGCCAGTGACAGATTGTACATGCCGCTTTCAAGGTTGCCCTCGTTCAAAATCTTTTCAATCCCGCGGTTGCGCAGTGCCACATAATACATGCCGTCCACTTCCAGGGCGCGGTATTCCAGTTGCGCTTTATGAATGGCTTCGAGGGCATCCAGCGTTGCCTGCCACTCTTTGTTTGCCATGTGCTGCTTCGCCTGATTGAAAAGCTCTTCGACCCCGCGCAGATCCGCGGTGGGTTCAGGCGTCGGTGTCGGAACAACGGTGGGCGTCTTCGCCAGATTAATCGCCAGCATCACCTGCGACAGGCGCTCTGTCACGCCGGGGAACCCGGGATCGATCTGGATGATGTATTGATAGCGCTGCAGCGCGGTTTCATTGCGTCCCATCGCCTGATCGACCAATGCCAGCTCGAATTGTTCACCCAGCGCCTTATTGGTCTGAGAGGCTTCCAACGCTTTTCGCTGCTGAATGCCCGAGCCGTAGCCGATGAAACCGCCGATGACTGCCAGCAGAATCACCGCCAGAATGCCGAAAAGGATCACCTTACCCCGGCGGGGCTTGGGCTTCTCGGCGTTTTCATTCGAATTTGGAATGGTATCTTCAATATTCGGTGTTGACATGGTTCAAATTATACCGTACTTCCTTAAAATTTTTACTACAGATGCAATAGAATTCGGGCTTCTTTCCACACCCACGGAACTGCCGCCAGACCACCCGCGATCATCGCCGCAAGCGACACCATCCACGGCGAGAGCGGAACAAACAACATCAACGCATAACAAATCAATCCGCCGACCAATCCGCCCAATAATCCCCGCAGGAGGCTGCTGTTGACCTCCACTTTTGCGGGCATCCGCCGCTGCAAAATCACCCACAAGAAAATCGCTTCGACGGTATAAGATAGACTGATCGCCAGCGCCAGCCCTGCCGCGCCCAGCGGTTTGTAGAGCAAAGCAGCCAACGCCAGATTGATCAGCAGGTTCAATCCCGAAGCCAACAGGGGTAACCGCGCATCTTGCTGCGCGTAGAACGACCGCACCAGCACTTCCAGCACGCAGTGCCCCACCAGACCAACCAGATACGCCCGCGTCACCCACGTGACCAGACTGGTCGTCGCGGCATCCAATCCGAACGCAACCTGAAGCAATGGACCAATGCCTGTACCTATGACGATGGAAACCGGCAAAGTGATCCCGACTAGCACCCGCAAAGCGCGTTCGATGGTGTGATGAAATTCCTGCCGGTCGCCCTGCGCAAGCTGCTCGCCCAATGTCGGCAGCAGCGCCGTCCCAATCGCCGTTCCAATCAAAGTCTCCGGTACCTGCAAAATCATCCATCCGTAGGTCAGCGCCGAGACGGCTCCAACTGCATGCGACGCCAGGTTATCCCGCGCGATGAAAATCAATTGAATGAACAGCATGGTAATGACGCGCGGACCCAATAAGCGAAGCACCTGCCGCACGCCAGCATCGCGCAAACCAATCGCAGGGGTCCAGTGGAATTTGTACTTGATCAGCCCCGGCAGTTGAATCAGGAAATGCAGCACCGCCCCAATGATCACACCGTATACCAGACCATGCACCCCCATGCCGAACGCGGGCAGCGTTACCCCGCCAATCGTCACGCCCTTTTCAGGGGAAAGCACCAGCGCGCCAAAAATCTGCCCCACATTGTATAGAATGGGCGCCAGTGCGGGCAGCAAAAACTGCTGATTCGCCTGCAAGCCCGCCATCACCAACCCGCTCAGCGAGAAGATCAGCGTGGCGATCAGGTTCAACTGCATCAGTTCCGCCACCAGGCTGCGCATCTCCGGCGTGAATCCAGGCGCCACGCCCAACCGCCAGCTTACCAGCGGTTCCGCCAGCAGCGCCATGACGATCGATAAGACCGCTGTCACCAGAAACGCCAGATTGGCGATCCGTGAGAACAAATCCCACGCGGCGGGGCGACCCTTTTTGACCATGAATTCTGACAGCACCGGGATGAACGCCATTGCCAGCGCCCCGCCCGAAATGAGCATGTACAACAGGTCCGTCAGATTATTCGCCGAATTGAAGGCGTCCAGCACCGGCGAAAAGCCGAACTCGCGTGCAATGATCACCTGGCGCAGCACCGCCAGGACTTTATCCAGCGCAAAAAACCCTGCCAGCAGCAGGGAAATACGTGTCAAATGAGTCCACTTTTTCATCATGAAGGGTATTATACCGCATCCCATTCCCCCGCCCACGCGTCACTGGAACAGCGGATGGCGAGATGATGCCCCCTGTTTATCTCTCGCAAAGCGTCCGCGAAAGGGGCAGCCACTGTAGCGCATCTCTGACCGGACGCTGCCGTCCAGATTCAGCGTCACCGTCGTGCTTCCCAGGTGGTCGCTCAGTAGGAAGTATACTTCAC
>JBDKTF010000385.1:0-2086 GCA_039680295.1 Anaerolineaceae bacterium | reverse complement strand
GGCATCAGCCCGGATAAATTTCAGGAGCTTGCCGAAGACGCCAAGATCAACTGCCCCGTTTCTGCTGCGCTGACGGGAGTAAAAATCACCCTGGATGCCCGGCTCATCCGATGAAATTTCAGGAGAGGGTCGTGACCGCGACGACAATTGAAATGATCCACCTGCGCGACGTGCTCGACAGCGACCTGCCCATTTTCTTCGAGCAGGAGCGGGATGCAGACGCTGTGTTCATGGCGGCATTTACAGCCAAAGATCCATCCGACCGGCAGGCTTTCGACGCGCATTGGGCAAAGATCCGGGCGGATGACGGCATTGTCATCCAGACCATTCTGGTTAACGGGGAGGTGGCTGGCAGCGTGCTGGTCTATCCCGGAGATCTGGGTCCAGAGGTCAGCTACTGGTTGGGGAAGGAATACTGGGGGAAAGGCATCGCCACCCGGGCGCTCTCGCTGTTCCTGAAATCCGTGACCGCGCGCCCGCTATATGCGCGCGTGGTGGATGACAATCACGCCTCCCGCCGGGTTCTGGAAAAGTGCGGCTTCAAGTTTCTTGCCGCGAGCCGCGGTTTTGCCAATGCGCGCGGGAAAGATGTGGACGAATCGACGCTGATACTGGAAGCGAACCCACCCGAAGACGCAGCTTGAAAACCCACTCCATTCGAGCGGTCAGCCATCACCCGATTTTGCCTTCTGAAACAGCGGGTGATGGCTTTTTATTTGGGAAAAGTGGGCGGTTCACTTACTGGGAAAATCATGTATGATAGAGTAGTCAATGATATAACGATTTGAACCAGGTAGAAGATATCCGGTCACCTTTCCCACCTGGAGACATTTTTTCACAGAAAGCAGGATGCCGTGAAAAACAATCGTCTCCAGGCTGCCTGGTGGGGGGAACGTGTCTTTCTGGCAGTGATCTTTGCCGCGCTGGGGCTGCTGATTTATTCCGTGTTCAGCCCTTACGATCCCCAATTTCCACCCATCCCCGACTTTCTCGGCAGAATCGGATTAAGCGTTTTCCTGTTCTGCGCCGCGTGGCTGGCGCACCGCGTCGCCGCGCTGCAAAAATACGCCTCCCTGTTGTTTGGGTTCGGTGTGATGATTGCGGCGGTCTCGCTGGACTGGGTCTTCGCGAATTTTCTGACCGATTCGCTGCATCTGGACGGTAATTCCATGACCGGCATCGCCTGGATGAAATTGAGCGATGGCGTGGTGATCATCACGACCATCGTCGTGCTCACCCGCCTTTCCGGTGAAAGCCTGGGTTCCATTTATATCCAGAAGGGGAAACTGAAAACCGGTCTGCTCATCGGTGGGGTGCTTTTCTGCCTTGCCGCGGCTGGCTCCATCTTCATGGCGTCATCGCCGGTGTTTTCCACCCGCGGAGACCTCACTTTGCAGCGCATTCTCCCGTGGACTCCCTGGGTGCTGATTTTCGCCCTGGCGAACGGCGCCCAGGAAGAGATTCTCTTCCGCGGGTTGTTTCTACGCAAACTGGAGCCATTTTTTGGAAAATTCTTCTCCGTCTTTTTGATTGCGCTGGTGTTCACCGTGCTGCACAGCGTCGTCAACTATACCCCGAATATGTTGATGTTCCTCGCCATTGTTTTTCCGCTGGCGCTGGTGTGGGGATGGTTGATGCTAAAGACCGAAGGGGTGTGGGCATCCATTCTGTTTCACGCCGGAATGGATATTCCCATTATTTTGAGCATCTACTCGAACCTGTGAATGTTGTGTGAGGGGCATTATGATCGAACAACTGAATCGGTTGGGTGCGGTCGTCGCGGTGGTCTTCTTCCTTTCCGCCATTGCGGTGTTTGGCTTCCGACTGGCAGGCAAGCCGCAGTACGGGCATTGGATGGGGTACCTTGAATTTTTACTGGCGATTCCGCTGAACTACCTGCTCATCACCGCCTCTCGTTTCCACAGACCGCCGATCTACGTTATCCAGATCGGCTGTATTCTGGCGTGGTTGGCGGTGTCCGCGCTGCTGGACTACATTTTGAAGATTGATTTTCGCAGCACCCGCTGGATGGTGATTGCCTATGTCGTGCTGTTTTTCGCGGGATCGGGTGGCTTGCTGGGAATTG
>JBDKTF010000179.1:0-2414 GCA_039680295.1 Anaerolineaceae bacterium | reverse complement strand
TAAAAAGGCTCCTCGTCGAGGACTCGAACCTCGAACCTAGCGGTTAACAGCCGCCCGCTCTGCCGATTGAGCTAACGAGGAATGCTTTGTTCAACGGCGATTATTATACGTCCCTGCCGGGAGGCTGTCAAGGGATGAGCCCGCTGCTCTGCACCGCCGCCGCCAGGTACACCAGCGCGAAGGCGAGGCTGTTATTGAAGGCGTGGACGGCGAAGGGCACCCACAGCGAGCGGGTGCGGTCCAGCAGAACGGCGTTGACGGCGCCCAGGATGAAGCTGGTGAGGATGACCACGAAGGTGTCGGCGTGTCCGAGGGCGAAGACGGTGGAACTGATGAGCACCGCCGCCCAGGGGGGAACAAAGCGCCGCACCCAGGTGTGCACTGCGCCGCGGAAGAACAGCTCTTCCGCCGCGGGGACGAGAATCCCGCCCAGCAGGATGGTTGACAGGAAGCCGCTCCAGGTGAAGGTCTGCGGGACGAGGGACTGCATGCGCGCGCCCTGCATCAGGCTTTCCATGCCGCCGGGGAGCAGGCTCTGCACCAGCAGTCCAAGCCCGGCGCGGACGGGCAGCAGCACGATCACCACCCCGCCCGCCAGCACGAGCCAGCGCCAACGCCAGCGGATGGGGGCGATGCCGAGTTCTTCCCAGGTGAAGGACTTGCGCCACGCCGCCACCAGGATGGGCGCTCCGGCGAAGAAAAGGATGTTGAGCAGGTAGCTCCATGCGACGGCGAAGGCGTGTCCTTTGAAGAGATGCGCCAGTCCCAAGTCCACCAGCAGAAGCAGCGCGGGACCAAGGGCGAGATAAAGCCCCAGATCGATCCAGTCTTTGCGTGCCGGGCGGGGACGGACGGGCGCGAGGATGGGTTCAGTGTCGTTCATGCCTGTTTGCGCGCGTAGAAAATTGCGGAGTGGGTTTGAAGATCGTCCAGCCGGTAGATCTCGCGGGCACGGTTTTTCGAGAGGAAGTTCAACTGCGCCGTGTCGGCGTTGCCAGTGGAGATGACGAAGAAGAGCAGCCCACTGATGAACAGGCGCAGCGCGGGGAAGACGAGCAGCAGCAGGACCAGGAGCGTGCCGAAGACCAGAATGGGGGTCATGGCGAGCCAGGAAATTCCGCGCGCGTCGAGCACGCAGCCGTCCGCGACGGTGGTAAAGGCGAAGCGGCGCCAGTTGGCGAAGAAATGCGGCTCGGCGCCGTTACCCAACCGCCGGTAGATAGGGAAGCGCAGCAGCTCACGCAGGGGCAGCAGCCCGGCGAAACTGACCGGGAATACCAGCAGAAACTGGAGGAAATACTCCACGGTGGAGTATTTGGGGTTGAGAATTTCCATCAAAAAAAGCAGCATGGAGGCGATGAGGAAGCCGTAGTAGATGATGGTCATCAGGCTCAACTTGCGCCCGTGATCGCGGGTGAAGGTGGAGGGTAGCCAGAAATCCATCGCGTCGATGCGCTCGAAGCGGTCGGAACGCAGCATTTCGGGGGTGGGCAGGGCAGGGGCAGAGGTATTCATGGACGCTCCAATCAGGAAGATGGGAATGGATCAATTCTACCCCAAAACAGAAATCAGGGCAGCCAGGGCGCCTGGATCAGAGCGGTGGAGTCATCGGCGGCGTGCCCCAGCAGCTCCAGATTCCACGCGGCGGAGATGGTGCGCAGCAGCGAATAATGGGTGTAGGGGGTCTCGTCCACGTAGCCGGGTCGAACGAGCTGCGAAAGGAGGACGGTGGCAACGCGTCCGCCGCCCGTTTTCAGCCCGCAGCAGGAATGGTCGCCCTGCCCTTCGTCCCAGGTGATCACGATCAGGCTGCGGCTGTCCCACGCCGGGCTTTCGCGCAGACGCTCCACCCAGCTTTTCAGCCATTTGTCGGCGACGGCAGTGGAACAGTCGTGCGCCGAATTGCACAGGTCGGGCATGATGAAGGCGAAATCGGGCAGCCACGCCTGCGACAGATCTTCATCCAGTGTGGTCAGCGGAACGTCGCTGACCTCGCAGCGGGCTTTGTCGGTGCGAATGGGGGTGAAATAAACGAAGGGATTGTGCTTCTGGGCGTAATTGCCGTACGAGCCGAGAAAACAGGGCGAAGGCATACCCTCGAGGTAGGCTTTCCAGGTGCGCCCCGAGGCTTCGATCAGATCGGGCAGGCTGGGCGCGTCCACCCAGCAGGTTTCGCAGTCGCGTTCGATGTCGAAGGTGTCCCCGCCGATCAGCGCCAGATAATTGGGCAGGCTGGGGTGCCGCACCCCGTAATACTGCGAGAGCAGCGCGCCTTCTTCAGCGTAACGGTTGAAATTGGGCATATCCGCGCTGCCGATCACCGATCCGAACTCACGGTTTTCGAACATGATGATGACCACATGTGAAAATTCGGGCACCGCTGGTTTAACGGTGGGCGTAGCGATGGGCGGCAG
>JBDKTF010000411.1:0-2480 GCA_039680295.1 Anaerolineaceae bacterium | reverse complement strand
AAGGAAATTTCGGATGCGTCGGGTGAGATTATTCTGTTCATTGATGAAATGCACACTGTGATCGGCGCGGGCGCGGCGGAAGGCTCGATGGATGCGGGAAATATGCTCAAACCGATGCTGGCGCGCGGTGAACTGCATCTGGTGGGCGCCACCACGCTGGACGAGTACCACAAATATATCGAAAAAGACCCCGCTCTGGAACGCCGTTTTCAGCCGGTGGTGGTGGGCGAGCCGTCGGCGGAGGATACCATCAGTATTTTGCGCGGTTTGAAATCGCGCTATGAAGTGCATCACGGTGTGCGCATCACCGATGCGGCGGTGATCGCGGCGGCAACGCTCTCGAATCGCTACATCACCGACCGGCATCTGCCGGATAAAGCCATTGATCTGATCGATGAATCGGCGGCGCGGCTGCGCACAGAAATCGACTCCAAACCGCAGGCGCTGGATGAGGTGGACCGCGAGATCATGCAACTAGAAATCGAACGTCAGGCGCTGCAAAAGGAAACCGACAACGCTTCACGTGAACGGCTGCAGAAGATTGAAAAGAATCTGGGGGATCTGCGCGAGAAATCCTCACAACTGACCACGCGCTGGCAAACCGAAAAGGAAGCCATTGCCAACCTGCGCGCCACGAAGGAAAAAATCGAACAGACGCAGGTGGAGATGGATCAGGCGGAGCGTCAGGCGAATCTGGAGAAGGCGGCGCGTTTGCGCTATGGCGAACTGCGCGATTTGAAGGAGAAAATGGCGAAAGCCGAAGAGCGCATCCAGACGCTGCAGAAAGACGGCGCGCTGTTGAAAGAGGAAGTGGACGCGGAGGATATCGCCCAGTCCATCGCCCGCTGGACGGGGATTCCCGTCTCGCGTCTGATGGAAGGTGAAACTCAAAAGCTGCTGCACATGGAAGACCGCCTGCGCGAACGCGTGGTGGGGCAGGAGGATGCCCTGAAGGTGATATCCAACGCGGTGCGGCGTGCGCGCGCGGGTCTGCAGGATCCCAACCGCCCGATCGGTTCCTTCATTTTTCTGGGACCGACCGGTGTGGGTAAGACTGAACTGGCGCGGGCTCTGGCGGTGTTCCTCTTTGATGACGAACGCGCCATGGTTCGAATCGACATGAGCGAATACCAGGAAAAGCACACCGTCTCAAGATTGATCGGTGCGCCTCCAGGATACGTGGGTTATGAGGAAGGCGGTCAGTTGACCGAAGCCGTCCGGCGCCGCCCGTACACGGTGATCCTGTTCGATGAGATCGAAAAGGCGCACCCCGAAGTGTTCAATGTGCTGCTGCAGCTGCTGGATGACGGCAGACTGACCGACGGGCAGGGACGTACGGTGGACTTTCGCAATACGGTGGTGATCATGACCAGCAACCTCGGTGGTGAGCTGTGGATGAATCATAACGGCAGCGTCAGCCGCGATCAAATCACACAGGTGCTGCAAAGCCACTTCCGCCCCGAATTCCTCAACCGGGTGGATGAGATCGTGGTTTTCCACTCATTGGACCGTGAGGCATTGACGAAGATCGTGGACATCCAGCTCAAACGCGTGGCAGCGCTGCTGGAAGGGCGCGGGTACCATCTGGATGTGTCGGATGCGGCGCGCGCTTATCTGGGCGAGACCGGGTACGATCCCGATTTCGGCGCCCGACCGCTCAAGCGGGCGATCCAGCGCGAGATGCAGGATCCGCTGGCGATGAAGGTGCTGGCAGGCGAGTTCCACCCCGGAGCGACCATTCATGTGGATCGGGGTTCGGATGGACTGGTGTTCAGCGCCAAAGAATAAACCTTCTTTAAGTAAACTTCCCCATCTTTCATATTGGAAGATGGGGAAGTTTTGTTTTGGGGAAGGATCCTTCTGCGGCAAATAGGGGCACGGCTGGCGTAGAATCAAACGGGTCTCCGGTTCGCATTGCACGCCGCGCAGGTTACCGGTGTATCGTCTTGTTTATCTCGCAAGGGGAGGAGAAAACTAAGAGAACCAGTTCACGATCGACACCCCGGCGTAGGCGAAAACAAGCATCTTCAGCACTTTTCCCAACCAGCACCAGAAGAAAAACCGGTAGATGGGCATCTTCATTGCGCCTGCGGTCATTCCTGCCAGATCAAACGCCGGATTGGGAATGAATGACAGGACCAGAATCGCCCAATTGCCGTATTTTTGCATATATTCAGCGACTTTTGTCAGACGGGCGGAACGTTCCACCACCATCTGCCCGGAAAGCCCGGCGAGATAGCCCGAAAGCTCGCCGACTGCCGCTCCGGTGCCTGCCACCACCGCCACCCAGAACGGATTGAACACCGCCGCCATGGTGGTGGTGACCAGCACGCCGGGGACGGGCATGATGATTGTCGCGTTGGCTAGAATTGAGACGATGAAAATGCCGGGATAACCATAGACCCCCAGGTTCTGGATTTTGTTTCGGTTCAGAATGATGAGCACAGACAATGCAGCGGCGAGAATGAACCCCAGGATGC
>JBDKTF010000419.1:0-1765 GCA_039680295.1 Anaerolineaceae bacterium | reverse complement strand
TCGCTAAATCAAATATTGGACACATCGTCCTGCTGATGAGTAAATATTTTACAAAAGAGATATCAACAAACCTGGCTAAGCTTATAACTGCTCCGGTATTAATAGATTTTTGCTCTGTCAGGAATCAAGTCTCGGAGGTGAATTTTGTTCCATGCACTCGTAGGCGTCAAACAAGTTCCGGATACCACCAACATACGGATCGATCCAGAAACAGGAAACCTGATCCGTCAGGGTGTACCCACCATTCTCAATCCATACGACGCGCATGCCGTTGCTGCCGCGGTTGAATGGAAGAAAAAATTGGGCGGAAAAATTACTGTTATTTCCATGGGACCGCCCAGCACAATCTCGACAATTCGCGAATGTATCGAAATGGGAGCTGATCGAGGGATCATCATCTCGGCGCGCCAGTTTGCGGGTGCAGACACACTGGCAACCTCCTATGTGCTCGCGTCCGTCATCCAATACATTCACGAACAGGATCCTGTTTCCGTTGTCTTGTTTGGTAAACAGGCAATCGATGGCGATACCGCGCAGGTAGGTCCCGGCGTGAGTGTTCGATTGGGTTTCCCGCTGATCACTTATGCGGTAAAAATCCACGAAATCAACCCGGACGAAAATTACATGATCACAGAGCGGAAAACCGAGCGGTGGAATGAAGTCATCAAAACGCCGCTGCCAACCATGCTCACCTGTGAAAAAGATGTTGCTGAAATCCCCTTTGCATCCCTCCCCAACCTGGTCCATTCGCTGAAATATGAACCGGAAGTCTGGACCGCCGAAACGCCAATCACATTCCCCCTGGAGCACATCGGTCTGAAGGGATCGCCAACAACTGTGTTCAAAACAACGCAGCCTGAAAAGCATACCGCAGGCGAAGTCATCAACGTCACCGAAGTGGGTGTGGGTCCGGCGATTAAATCGGTATTTGAAAAAATCAACGCATCGGGCGTTTTGAGCGCGATGACCGGAGGAGAAAAATGACCAGACGTTTCTGGGTTTTTATCGAACAGGAAGAGGGAAAGGCTCATCCGGTTTCCTGGGAGCTCTTGGGCGTAGCTCGCCGTTTAGCCAATGAAGTTCAAGACGAAGTGGCGCAATCCGGCGAAGCCGTTGTGGTGGAAGGTGTGCTGGTTGGGCATAACGTCAAAGCCATTGCAGAAGAAGGACTCAAATACGGCGCGGATCACATCTACATCGCCGATGACGAAGTATTCGATCATTACCGCAACCAGGCATACACCAATGCGCTGGTGACGATGGTCAAGAAATATCAACCCGAGATTTTCTTCATCGGCGCCACCAACCTGGGACGCGATCTGGCTGGTTCAGTCGCAACCAGTCTGGGAACCGGTCTGACGGCAGACTGCACTCACCTTGAAATGGGTGAGGTCAAAGGCGGAACCGGCAAGCTCCTTCTGGCGACCCGCCCCGCATTCGGTGGAAACATCATCGCAACCATCGTCTGCCGCAATCACAAACCCCAAATGGCTTCCGTCCGACCAAGGGTTTTCCCAATGCCCGAGATGGTTTCTGAGGTAAAGGGAAGCCTTTCGTTTGAAGATATCCCGCTCACCGAAGATCAAGTTGGCGCCAAGATCATTCGCCTCATCCGAAACGAAGCCGAAAACGCCAAAATTGAATATTCAGACGTGCTGGTGGCTGGCGGACGCGGCGTTGGTGGACCGGAAGGTTTCAAACTGCTCAAAGAACTTGCGGATGAGATGGGCGGTATCGTTGCCGCCACCCGCCCCTGCGTGGATGC
>JBDKTF010000043.1:0-1571 GCA_039680295.1 Anaerolineaceae bacterium | reverse complement strand
ATCACGACAACCAGCACAAACAACATCGTGCCAACCAACAGCAGGTTTTGACCGGTCAGAATGCGACCCGGGGCGCGCGTATCCAGTGTGGCGATCGGCTCCACATTCATGGATGCCGAAGATAGATCACCGGTTGGCTTTTGATACGCGACGGAAAGCGAAAATTCATCCCCCGCCTGAACCGATCCCAATATACCGGTGTAATACACCAGACCCCCTTCTCCTTTGATCCCCGCACCCAGATCGGGTTTGATCTGCATCGCGCTTGCGCCGACCGGCTGTTGAACCTGCACCGACAGCGATTTGACCGCCGCTTCACCGTGCCAGGTATAGACATACGAGCGGTCGGTTCCCGATTTTTTGAGGGAGGGATCATAATATTCAAATTGAATGTCGGGAGTGGTGGCGGTAAACGTGATCTTCGCCAGATCGCCCTGCACGGTGCGGGTATAGACGGTGTTGTAGAGCATGCCATCCGCCTCGGTCACGGCGACATTATAGGGATCTCCCGCATCTGCGGGGATGTACAACGACATGGTGAGAGGAAGACGCACATCTGATGATAATGTAATGCGGTAAATAACCAGCATTTCAGGACGATCGAACTCAGGCCAGAGATCGATTTCCATACTGTCGATCGTCACTTCTGGCTGCGCCTGCACATTCTTCAAGGGAAGCAGGCTGCCCGCAAGTAAAATCACCAGAAACCATATCTTACGCATCAACCACCCTCCTGAAACAAAGGTTCAACGCAGTGTCGCTTTACTGCTCTGCGGGTTGAGGCTGGGTTTTTGAGCCGGCATGGCGCACACCCGTTCCTCTGGAGTGAGCGATTGGCGGGCGATATCGCGGATATTGTTGACGCCGGTAAAGAATTCGCGCATCATCACCACGGATAAATAACGTCCCGTCGGTGTAATCTTTTGCCGCTTTGTTCCGCCAAAAGCGCCTGCCAGGTTAAGGAAAAGCATTTCCAACCACAAGCCCAGCGCGGGCGGAACCCCGAAGCGTCGTTTAAATACATCCCGGTCAAAATTCAAACCGAACAGGTCCATCATCATGCGGTACCGCATCTGCTCGTGTTTGCCATAAGGCTGCACGGCATTCACGCTCATCCGCTGAGAAGCGATGACTTTCTGATATTGATTCAAAGAAAACGTGTTGACGTACAGCGTGCCATCCATGTAACTGAAGGCGCCTGATCCGATGCCCACGTATTCTTCACTGTCGACAATATACTCGTCAATCATGCCGCCGCCCTGCCGCAAAAAGGTCCAGGCAGACATGGGGGTGAAATGCCCGTTCAGGGTGTCGTTGATGATCTGGTAATATTCGCCCTCCCGCGAGGTGTCCAATTTGCCCACACTGCGCTCGATGGATTTTTCCACCGAAGGGGATGACATCAGCGGATAAAAGGTGGTTTGCTGGGCACCCGATTCAATCACCATGCGAAGATCCTCGCGCAAAATTTCGGGGGTCTGGCTGGGGAAGTTAAAGATCATATCCACATTGAGGGAAAGAAAATGCGGGGCTGCAGAACGAATTTTTTGTTGAATCTCGACACCGGAGCC
>JBDKTF010000293.1:0-1834 GCA_039680295.1 Anaerolineaceae bacterium | reverse complement strand
CGCCGGTTATGGTTCGAGCAGCCGTTTTTACACGCAGGCGGTGGAGACATTGGGGATGAAGCCATCGGATTACAAAAAAGGCGGCAGCGGCTTGAACCTGTCCTACGCTGTCCAGCCTTTTGCGCTGGGCTGGGTGTTGGTCGCAGCCACCGGGCAGGGCGTGTGCGCCATCGACCTCGGCGACTCGCCAGAAGAAGTGGAAAAACATCTGCGCGAGCGTTTCCCCAACGCCGTCTTCTCGCCTGGAGACGCCACCTTCTCGCATTGGGTGGCAGAGGTTCTGTCGTATCTGGATTCCCCTAACCGTGATCTCAATCTGCCGCTGGACATTCAGGGAACGGCATTCCAGCGCCGGGTATGGATGGCGCTGCGCTCCATTCCGTGCGGGTCCACTGCCAGCTATTCAGAGATCGCCGAAAAGATCGGCAGTCCGAAATCCGTGCGCGCCGTGGCACATGCCTGCGCGTCCAACACGCTGGCGGTTGCTGTTCCATGCCACCGTGTCGTACGGTCAGACGGCTCTCTGGGCGGTTACCGCTGGGGATTGGAACGCAAACGCAGGCTGCTCGACCATGAGCATCAAGCCGTGTCTGGCGGCTAGTCTATGCCCACCCGGCTCAAAACCCGCCAGACCAGAAAGGTCAACCAGCGGGAGGGGGCTTTCTTCTGCCCGAACTCCCAGTCCTTCCACGCCGTCCAGACTGATTCGGGTGTGAATTTGCCTTCGCCGTCCATTTTCGCGCACACGATTCCCACCATCTCCAGCAGGCGCGGGTCTGCGCGATACTGCGGAAAGCGCGTCAGCACATCCAGCACGTGCAAAATGTCGTACCAGACCAGCGGGGCTTTCAATTTGCAAAAATCGGTGCCCATGTAAAACATATAGGGGTGGCGTTCGCGCCGCTCTGCCCAGGCGTTCAGCGCCGCCTCGCCCGCCCAACGTACCGCCGGGGTGTCTTCATACTTGTTCAATCCGCTCAACGCCTGCAGCATGATCAGATTGGCGTACGGGCAGGGGTCTTCCTTGCGACCGGGTCCACGAAATTTACCCAGTTCAGGAGAAACGGCGCACGGATAGCCGTTTTCGCGCACCAATCCCGCCAGAAATGATGCCGCTTTTTCCACCGCCGGGTGATCCTGCAAGCCAAACTGAATCAGCACGTAGAGCGGCAGGGGCGCGTCGCAAAGCGCCCAGGCGAGCGATTCCTGCCCCGAACCGCCGAAATGCACGGGCACATCCACCGCCACCGAAAAGGGTCCCTGCACAGAAACATGCCCCAGAATGCGGTCGATGATCGTTTGAATGCCTGCATCCGTCTGGCAAAAACCCAGGTCTGCCAGAAATTCCAACTGGTGAATGGGATGTCCGGCGGATTTATGGCTAGTCAGCGGCACACTGGGCCAATCCGCCAGATTGCCGATCAGGGCTGCGATCTGCGGATCTTCCAGAGACCGCGCGCGGAGTTCACGGTTGGACGGCGAGGTGGGTGATTCTCCCAACAGGTCCGCACGCACACGAAGTTGAAGCCATGCGGGGCTGTCCAGAAGCCAGGGAATGGGAGGTTCCATCGGGAAAAACCTTTCTCTGAAAACGCAGTTTCATTATACATGCATCAAGGAACAAATATCTCCCCTGTTGATCCGTTTTCGAAGACCATTGCGCCGGTGAAAAGGACCCTGCATCTCGCGTTGGAATCCAAAGCAGGGGTTATACTTGGCTTACACCACCGCAGGAGATTATTATGCCCACCGCTCTTCGCCCTCCGCGTTTACCCAAACATCTGCCCCTGACCACCCTTCCCGAGCTGGATTCACAGGAAATCTACGCCCAGAT
>JBDKTF010000456.1:0-3559 GCA_039680295.1 Anaerolineaceae bacterium | reverse complement strand
TTCGCCGTGTGGGGGCATTATTTCGTATCGCAGTTGATCATCGGGCTGGGCATCGGCGTGGTTTATTTGATCATCTTCCTGATCACCCTCGTCGCCGTTGGGAGGTAGGATCAAAAAAAATTCGATTTCGGGCTGACGCCCTCAATCGAACCTACGTTGTTTTTTCTTCGCGCCCTTCGCGTGGGCGGTTTTTTCGCGTTCATTCGCGGTTCCGCTTTGATCGATCTATTACTAATTAAAACAAATGGGCACGGCTGGTATGAGACGATCAAAAAATCGATCTGCACCGTCGTGCCCCTACATTCGCGCCCTGCGCGTTTATGATTTTTCGCGTTTCTTCGCGGAAAACGCCTTTTCTGCCTGTGCCATCACCCGCGCGATGAAATCGGATTTGGCGTCGGTATACCCGGCGCGGTCGGAACGATACTGCGCCGCCAGCGCGCGCTTCAACGCCGCATACTCCACGGCGGTTTCGGGGTGCGCCCGCAGATAATCGCGGAAGAGCAGGTGTCGCCGCCAGAATTCGCTCCCCGGTTCGACCATGTGAATATGGTGGGTATGTTCCCCTTCAGCGTTCTGCCTCTGAAAGTAACGCCGCTCGGGCAGATCCGCTTCGTATTCCGGGATATATCGGTATCCCAGCGCTGCCAGCGGCGCCACGCAGCGGGGTGCATCCGCCAGTGAGCGGATGCCCACCAGCAGATCGATGACCGGCTTGGCAGCCAGCCCGGGGACCGCGGTGCTGCCCACATGCTCGATGCCGGTCAGAGTTTCACCGATCGCCGTCTGGATGCGCTGTTTTTCTTCTGCGAACGCCCGCGCCCAGGCGGGATCGTAATCTGCCACCACAATTTCGCCGCGCATGGCAGATCAGCGCATGGTCAGGGTGAGCATGGTGGACGCGATGATGATCACCACCACAATGGTGAAGAAAATCTGCTGCATGCGGCGGGCGCGCGCTTCGGGAGACATGCGCTTCTTTGCGGGTGTGTTCGCTGCGGTTTTGCCGCCATTGGTCTTGCTGTTGTTTTTCATTTTATAAAAACTTTCCTTTATTATATAAATCATGCGCCCGGGGTGTGTTCACTCCAGGTGCGCTTTAATGCTTTCCGCCACGTCGCGCGAAATGCCGGGCAGTTCCGCCAGTTCATCCACGCTGGCTTGCTGAATGCGTTCGATAGAGCCAAAATGATTCAGCAGCGTCTTGCGGCGCGCCGGTCCCACCCCGGGGACCGCGTCCAGACGGGATGCCAGCCCGATTTTGGTGCGGCGGTTGCGGTGCGCAGTGATGGCGAAGCGGTGCGCTTCATCGCGAATGCGCTGCACCAGATACAATCCCTGCGAATGGCGCGGCAGCAAAACGGAGTCAGAGCGGTACGGCAGGAAAAGCTCTTCCTGCTGTTTGGCGAGACCCACCACCGGCACCCTGCCCATCAGGTCGAAGCGCTCCAGCACCGTCACCGCGCGGCTCAATTGACCCTTGCCGCCGTCCACGATCAGCAAATCGGGCAGCATGGAAAACGATTCGTCCGGTTTTTCTCCGGGCAGGTCGGACGCCAGGGTTTCCTGCGCCGCCTGCCAGCGCTTGAAGCGCCGGGTGAGCACTTCTTCCATGCTGGCAAAATCGTCCGGTCCTTCCACCGTCTGGATGTTGAAACGGCGGTAATGCTTCTTGCTGGGCACGCCCTGCTCAAAGACCACCATGCTGCCCACCGACGCCGTACCCTGCGTATTGGAAATGTCGTAGCATTCCATGCGGTTGGGCGGACCCGGCAGCTGAAGCGCCTGCTGCAATTCCGCCAGGGCTTCGCTCTGACGGTTGGTGTCAGCTTCCCACTGGGTGCGCAGCGCGGCAAGCGTATCCACCGCATTCTCGTGCGCCATTTCGATCAGTTCCTGCGGTGTGCCCGTGTGCGGCACAGTAATTTCCACTTTTTGCCCGCCGCGGCGGGTGCGCAGCCACTGCTGGATGATCTGCGCTTCTTCGATTTCGTTTGGCAGCATCACCTGAGGCGGCACATTGGCAGCTTCAGCATAGAATTGCTTGAGGAACTGCCCCACCACTTCTGAATCGGCAGCGTCTTCCGTGCCTTCAAGGACGAAATAATCGCGCCCGATGAGCTTGCCCGCGCGGATGAAGAAAATCTGCACACAGGCTTCGCCATCTGCGCGCGCCATGGCGATCACATCTGAGTCCATATGCTCACTGGAGATCACCTTCTGGTGTTCCACCACCCGATCAATCGCCTGAATCTGGTCGCGGATGGTGGCGGCGCGTTCAAAACGCAGTTCGTCGGCTGCCTTTTCCATCTCGGCTTGCAGGCGCGAGATAATTTCGGTGGTATGTCCATCCAGAAATTCGCACAGATCGTTGATCATGGCGCGGTACTGTTCGCGTTTCACTGCGCCAATACAGGGACCCGAACACAGCTTGATGTCGTAATACAGGCAGGGTCGTGGATCTTCCCCGGTGATGACGCGGTCGCAGGTGAGATATGGGAAAATGTGGCGCAGCACATCCAGGGTCTGGTGCACCGCCCAGACGCTGGTATACGGTCCGAAGTAGCGCGAACCATCGTTGACCATCAGGCGGGTGACGGTCACACGCGGAAAAGGATCTGCCCAGTGAACCTTGATGTATGGATAGCGTTTGTCATCCTTCAGGCGGATGTTGTAGCGCGGACGGTGCTTCTTGATCAGGTTCATCTCGAGGATGAGGGCTTCCAGCTCCGACCCGACCACAATCCACTCGATATCCGCGATATGGTGCACCAACTGGTTGGTTTTCGGGTCCAGCTCGGCGGCGGCATGGAAATAGGACCGTACGCGGTTGCGCAGGTTCACCGCCTTGCCCACGTAAATGATGTCGCCCTTGCTGTTGTGCATGATGTAACAGCCGGGCTTGGTGGGCAGCGTGTCGAGAATCCCCTGGATGTGAGCGTTCGCTTCCATAATGTCGAATTTTAACACGGAATCGAGACGGGAACGCGGCAGCATGGAGCGCCGACATCCACCGATGACCGGCGCAAACGGACCAACGGATCGATCCTGGGTATCGGAACCTCAGCCCCAATGTATTGAAACGATTGCAACCGATGAATATTGATTCATTGTAAAATAAGTGCATAAACATTCCTTTCCGTTCATAATCCCAATGGAGATGTTCCATGCACCTGCCCACATTGGATGAGATTGACCTGATGCTGGCGCGCAACCGGCAGTTGTCAACCCCTTTTTTGATGATGGACGAGAACCGCC
Organism: Anaerolineaceae bacterium; assembly: GCA_039680295.1. Classification (GTDB taxonomy): domain Bacteria; phylum Chloroflexota; class Anaerolineae; order Anaerolineales; family Anaerolineaceae; genus JBDKTF01. The sequence continues at coordinate 301 of JBDKTF010000456.1, read as the reverse complement.
TGCGCGAGACCTGCCGGGCATTCCACCAGGGATTCCCCGAGGCGGGGGTGTATTATTCCGTCAAAGCCAACAACGATCCGCGCGTGCTGGCGCTCGTGGCAGACGAAGGGCTGGGGTTCGACATCGCTTCCGCCGGGGAGCTGGATCAACTGCTGGCGCTGAATATTCCGCCGGAGAAGATCATCTACTGCGCGCCGACCAAGATCCCGGCGCATATCGCCCGAGCAGCGGCAGCGGGCGTGCGCTCCTTTGCCTTTGATTCCGCCGCCGAGCTGGATAAACTGGCGGAGCTGGCGCCCGG
>JBDKTF010000606.1:0-7753 GCA_039680295.1 Anaerolineaceae bacterium | reverse complement strand
CGTTGAGTGGGGTCTGGCTGCTGTTATGGAATCCGCTGGTGCTTTATGAGACGTTCGGTCACGGGCACAATGATTGGGCGATGGTCTTCTGGATCATTCTGGCGGTATGGGCGTTGGAACGGCGGCGATATTCGCTTTCTGTGGCGGCGCTGGTGATCGGCGGAATGTTCAAATATATTCCACTGCTGCTGCTGCCCATTGTGGGGCTGTTGGCGCTGCGCGATCTGCCGGATCGACGGGCGCGCTGGCGTTTTGTGATCACTGCTGGGATTGCCAGCCTGCTGATCGTGGCTGCATCGTTTGTTCCCTTCTGGGCGGGTGCAAACACGCTGACCCTGGCGCGCCGCGCGGGGATGTACACCACGTCTTTCCCAGCGATCGTGTATGAATGTCTTCAACTTTTCATCGGAAAGCCCCTGGCATCCGAATGGGTCAGCAGCATTTCATTATCGCTTACAGCCATTGCCGCGATCGGCTTTGGCATCGCCGCGATGCGCAACCGGTCCGAACCTGCCTGGCAGGCGTTTGCCCGCGCCGGGACGCAGATGCTGCTGTTTTATACGCTGGTCACCTGCCTGTGGTTTCAGGTGTGGTATTTGCTGTGGGCGATCGGACTGGCGGCACTGCTGCCGACCGGCGCGCTTCAGGGGCTGGCGATCGGGGTGGGCTTTGCCGTGCTGACCAAACCGCTCGCCATCGTGCCCATTGTGCTGTGGAAGCGCCCCTGGCTGCCCCAGCCGCTGCTGGAATTTCGCCTGACGGGTGGGGTGATGGGAGCGCCATGGCTGGCTGCGCTGGGTGTGATCTACGCCGGTTGGCGGAAACGCAAAGCTGGTTTAAAACAAAATGAAACCCGCTGACCGGCGGGTTTCATTATTTATGGCTATCGAAATATGGGGAGCTTCCAGCGGATCAATAATTTTCTGTCCGCGTCTTTTCAATGAGGTTTTCGATCCACGCAATTTTCCGATCCAGATCTGCGATCAAGAATTCATTTTCATGCGACCATAAGAATATATGGTGTTCGTCTACAACGGGACCTAATTTGAGATAAGCCTTTTCATTCGCCAGGTTGTTGTCGGTGACGCGCTTTTTCTCGGAAGAAAAATATTTCAACCCGGTTTTCAGATAGGCGAGGATGTCTTCTTTATCGAGGATTCCCATAAAGGTCAATTTCAACAGGAAATCCTCAAACGCATTCAAAGATTGGGCAAATTCAAGCGGTTCGCGCAGCCAGCGGGTGAGGACCTGATACCCCTCAGGCGTAACGGTATACACTTTTCGATCCTGTTTGCCAACGAGCGGCTCAACCTCGTAAGTGATCAGTCCATCGCCGGTCAACGCTTTCAATGCCGGATAAATCTGGCTCAAAGAGGCTGAAAAGAAATACCCGGTGGATTTGTTGATGATGGTTTTTAGCTCATATCCAGAAACCGAGGGGTGGATATTGATCAATCCGAGTAAGATACATTCCAGTTTCAATGAAGATTCTCCTGGTGGTGGATGCTACCTGTTTATTTTACCCCCTAAAGCTCACCAATAGATATTCCGGGGTAGACATTCCATTTAAAAATCGGCAGCCAATCCCTTTGGGTTTCGGAACTGGCTGCCGGGATTCACGGGCGGATTGAATTAGCGGTCTTTGATGACGGTCTGAGCGGCTTCTTCACCGGTTTCCAGCGCGCCTTCGGTGGAGGCGATCAGGAACAGGTATTCACCCGCCAGGTAGAGACCTTTCACGTCGCGCATGTGATTCTTCAACAGGTCTTGAATGGCAACGAACTGACCGGGGGCTTCCAGGTTGATGGCGCGTTCGTAACGCACGCAGTCGGTGAAGAGCGGCTTGTCGGGGAATTCGGGGAAGTATTTCTGAATTTCCTGAATGACGCGGCGTGTGCGCGCTTCTTCCGACAGTGGGGTCAGCTCATCATCGTGCCAACCAGCCGTGAACGCGTGGACCAAACCTGCGCCTTCAGGTCCGCGCTTGCCAAATGCCTTCGAGTTTTCATCGAAAATGGTGCTCAAAATCGAGTTTTCACTGGCGGGGAGCATCAGCGACATGAAATACTCGGGCACAACCCGCTTTTTCAGCCCGAAGACGTAGTTATAGGTGGAACTGTATTTGCAGGTCTCCAGCGGTTTGCGCATGGTGGCGGGTAAATCGGGGATCAGTTGGCGGGTCAGCACAGCATCCGTGGTGCAAATGATCTGATCAGCTTCGATGAAGCCGTCTTTCGTTTCGACGCCTTTCACCTTGCCATTTTCAATCACCACTTTCTGAATAGGGGTGGACAGACGGACGTTTTCTTTCACCTGTTCGTAAAGGGCGTCGAGCAGAAGCGCCAGACCCCCGTCCAGATAGCACATGCCCTGCATCAAGGACAGCAGCGCGATGGGGTGGGCAATGCTGACGTCTGTTGCCCGAGCCAGAGTCATGGTGCCCAGGAAGGGATTCAGAATGCGGTTGACGACTTCATCTCCGCCGTGTTTCAATCCAAACTCAGCCGTGCTGGTATTGGAAATGGCGGCAAGAGTCGAAAAATCATGGTTTCCATTGAGACCATTTTTGTAATTCTTGATGGCGGATAGGAATTTCAACGCCTGAAAATAGGTCTTGAAAGGCATTCCGCGGAACTTCAGCAGGTCGGTCAGTTTGGTGTCCTTGCCGAGGGTCAGATAGTGTGCTTTGCCGTGATTCCAGAAGGCATAGCATTGCTTTTCTACCGGGCGTACCTTATCGGTCAGTCCGAGCTCCGTCAGATAATTGAACGTGGTTTTCCACTGCGGTTCGGTCATGGCGGCGCCGATGCCGTATGTGAAGCCGTCTTTTTCACGGTTGCCAACGCGCCCGCCGTAACGCTCGGTGGCTTCAAGCACTACAAAATCCACGCCTTTTTTCTTCAGGGTATATGCCGCTGAAAGACCTGCGCAACCAGCGCCAATGATCACAACTTTTTTCTGTTCCATCATTCACTCCTCTATATTGAATGGACATTAAACTTCAGGTTGCGGTGGGGTGGAAAACCCCATGCAACGCTGTTCTATGTATAACCGTTTTTATATATCTGAATTTATATATAATATCAGATATATTGTATCGTGTAGATGCACGCGGGTCAATAGATGCTGCGCGTGAAGATTCGTGACATTTGTCACGAATAAGCTCAATAGAATGGAAGAAGTGGTGAACGCGAGTTATCCCCGATGCAGTTCCCGAATCAATCGAAAACAGGTATGATAGAGCCAGATGGATCGTAAGAACTCATTCTCTGGAGATGCCGATATGCCAACGCTCAAAGCTGCCCGCCTGCACCCGGCGGCATTGCTGCCCACCCGTAAACATCCGCAAGACGCCGGTGTGGATTTTTACGCGCTGGAAGGTGCGCTGCTCCCGCCGCATACGGTTGCCATTTTGCGCACCGGCATCACGATTGAAATTCCGGCGGGCATGGTGGGGCTGCTCAAACCCAAGGGAAAGAGCCTGCACCTGCTGGGCGCGGGTGTGGTGGATGCCGGATATCAGGGGGAGATTCTGATCAAGGTGGCGAATGTCACCGCCGATCCATTGACCATTGCCCCCGGAGAAGCGTTCGCGCAAATGCTTCTGCTGCCTGTGTTCACTCCTGTTGTGGAAGAAGTCTCGCTGGAAGAAATTCACCGCCAGCAAAGCGAGCGCGGTGCTACGGGCGGAATTGTCACCCAGTTTGTTTCTCAGGATTAACCCCGATGAGGTCGCGAATGGACATCAAACCGCTGTATCCGCAAGTTTCGATGATCACCGGGCAGGTGATTTATACCTATCCCATGGATGAAATTCTGGCTTCCCTCGAAGAGCACATGGTGAGCATATTTGGAGAAGCCGAAGTGGAACTGGCTGTCGCTGTCTCTGAAGAAGGTGATGTGGTGATCACCGCCTACCGCACCGGTGGTGAAGAGCACGGCGATTAAAACGCCCCCGATTGATTTCTACCGTTTTCTGACGTACACTGTTCTTAATTTCTGGGTGGATCTGACGGATCATCGTGTTTGTGTTACGGCATTTTGCCCGCATCTTTAAATAAACCATCTCATTAACGGGAACTATTTTCCGCGTTTTGTCGTTAACAGCATAAACGCCGGCGAAGCACGCCGGGTAAGTGGTTATGGTTACCGGGGGAAAATTTCTCCGAAATTTCCAACAGGCTGATATCTTCGTTCATTCTAACCATGCAAGATCAACAAGGAGCCCTATGATCGAAAATGAAGATCTTCCCGCAATGGAAAAGCCGCGGCGATTCCATTTTGAATGGGTGCTGCCGCTGCTGTACCTACCCCGCAAAACGCTGGGAAAAGTCATCGAAGCGAAAGCCGGTTGGCTGACCCCGCTGCTGGTGGTGACCGTGCTGGTGGCGGTTGCGGTTCTGGCGGCGGCGCCGATTCGCAAGCAGGTTGCCCAGAACACCTCTCCTGAATTACCGGAATATGTCGATTATTTTACGCCAGAGCAACAGCAGCAGTTTTATGATAGTCAGGCGCAGAAAACCCGCCGCATGTACACCACCGTATTCCCGGGCGTTTCCGCCGAACTGAGCCTGTGGGCAGAATGGCTCGTGCTGGGCGGTTTGCTCTATCTGGTGCTCACCCTTCTGGGGTCGCGCAGCGATTCTGCCAGCACCATGAGCCTCACTGCCTGGTCGGTGCTGCCGCTGGGGGTTCGCGCGCTGGTGCAAACCGTCGCCGCGCTGGTCGGAAAGGAGCTGGTCACCAACCCGGGGCTGTCCGGCTTCATCGCCGCCGGTAGCGGGGGATTCATGCAGTACATTAAGTTTTTCCTTGGCAGCATCGATATTTACCTGATCTGGCAGACGGTGCTGCTGGTGATCGGCGCGCGGATGCTTTCGGGATTGAAAACCAACCGCGCGATTGCCGGGGTATTGATCTCTGTGTTTCTGCTGCTGTTGCTGGCGGCGCTTCCAGGCTTTATCGGCGCCAAACTCAGCGGTCTCTCCAGCGGCGGAACAGGTTTCTTCATTTTCTAGCGCCTATGGATGACCCAATCCTGATTCGTGTTAAAAATCTCACCAAGCTCTTTCCAATGGGCAATGTCACCGTGCGCGCGTTGGATGGGGTGGACATGGAAATTCGCCGCGGCAGTTTTACCGTGGTGATGGGACCTTCTGGTTCAGGAAAAAGCACACTGCTTTACCTGCTGGGTGGGTTGGACCGTCCCACTTCGGGCGAGATCCATGTCAACTGCGCTTCGCTGGAGAGCATGGATGAAAACGCGCTGGGAGTGTACCGCCGCCGCTCGGTGGGGTTCATCTTCCAGTCGTTCAATCTGGTCGCCAGCATGAATGCGCTGGAAAATGTTACCTTTCCCATGCGGTTTGCCGGTGTTTTGTCGCGCGAACGCCAGAAGCGCGGCATGGAATTGCTGACCCGGGTGGGATTGGAAAAACGCGCCCATCATAAACCCACCGAGCTTTCCGGCGGTCAGCAGCAGCGTGTGGCGATCGCCCGCGCGCTGGTCAACGATCCGCCGCTCATTCTGGCAGACGAACCCACCGGAAACCTCGATACCCACAGCGGATACAGCATCATGCAGATGCTTTCGGAATTGCACAAACAGGGAAAGACAATTTTTGTCGTGACCCATGATGCGCGGATGACCGCCTTTGCCACCGACATCGTGCGTCTGCTGGATGGGCGAATTGTGGATCAATCCGCCTATGACGCAGCCGTCCTTGTTCCGGCGCCTGAATCGAATGCATAAACCAAGGATGTGAACAAATATGAAAACTTCTCAAAATAAAATGCTCTTGTTCAGCTTCATTCTGATCATGTCACTGGTGCTGACCACCTTCAATGTGCAGGCAGCCCCTGCGCTTCAGGCAACGGGCACACCCTACCCAGCGACTGCCACCCCGACTTCCACTGTCACCCGGACTCCCACTGCCACCCGTGCTCCTGTTGCCACCGTGGCTCCTACTGCCACTCCCGGAGTCACCCAATCGACTTCTGCAGAACGACCGGTGGTGTTGATGCAGTCGTACACAGTGGACAAAGAAACCATTCGCCCCGGCGACGATTTCAACCTGATCGTTAAACTGGTGAATACGGGCGCCAATGCTGCGAATAACGTGATCGTTACCTTTACGTCGGGTGATCTGATCCCACGCAGCAACGGGGGCATTGTATCCGTGAGCAAGATCAGCACCAATGGGGATGTTAAATCCATCACCCAGCCTCTGACCGCCAGCACGGCGCTCATCCCGGGCGCCATTGCCAACATGACGGTTGGAATCTCGTACGTGGACAGCGAGAGCGGAACCGAGTACAGCGCCAGCTTTGCCGTCTCGCTGCGCATCGGCTCGTACAGCGGATCTGGCGCGGCGGGACCCACCCGCACGCCCACCCCGGTGACCATCCAGCGCCCGCAGTTGGTGATCAGCAGCTACACCACCGATGTGGACCCCCTGCAGCCTGGCTCGCCATTTAATCTGCATCTGGAAGTGCGCAACCTGGGGAATATCAATGCCCGCAGCATCACCATGGTGCTGGGCGGCGGCGCGACCATCAACATGGATGCATCCGGAACTCCCGTTCCGGGCGGTTCCGCGGGCGGCACTTCGGGTGATTTTACCAACTTTGCTCCCCTGGGTTCCTCCAACCTGATTTTCCTGGGAGACCTGAAGAGCGGAGATACCGTTTCAGCCGATCAAAAGGTGATTGTCAATACCACCACCCAACCCGGTGCGTACTCGGTCAAGTTTGCCTTTGTTTATTCAGATGAAAAAGGCGTGCGTTATGTGGATGACCAGGTGATTACGCTGCTGGTCTACCGCCTGCCTCAGGTGGAAATGGGCTTTTATCGCCAGCCCGATCCGCTTTACGCCGGTCAGCCGGGCGTTCTGCCGGTGCAGATCGTCAACCTGGCGCGAACGTCCACAGTGCTGGGGACCATGAAAGCCGCCGCACAAAACGCCGACCTGACCAATAATTCCACCCTCGTCGGTACGCTTGACCCCGGCATGTTCTATCCCCTGGACGTGAGCATCGTGCCCATGCAGGCGGGTCCACTGGAGATTGAAGTGTCGATCAATTTCACCGATGATTTCAATCAGGTGCAGACCATCACACAGAAATTGACTGTGGATGTGATGGAAGCGGCGCCCATCGAAGAACCCCAACTGGGACCGGATGGTATGCCGCTGAATCCGTCGGATGGCACCGGCGTGATCGATGTTTCGACGGCACAACCTGAAACCTTCTGGCAGAAGATTGGGCGCTTTTTCAAAGGGCTGTTGGGGCTGGACAGCGGCGTGAAGGAAGAAACTCTCCCCGCGGATGGTTCTGCCACGCCTGAAGAAGTCAAGCCGGGCATCATTAATTCGGCTCCTCCTACGAAAGGCGGATAGCTTCTATGCGTTTTCTGGATCTGATCAGTCTGATTGTCGAGAATCTTGGACGCCGTAAAGGCAGGGTGGTGATGACCGCGATTGGCGTGGTCATCGGCACGGCAGCCGTGGTGATCCTGGTTTCTCTGGCGATCGGTTTGCAGCAAAACTATACCAGTCAGATTGGCGGAATTGGCGACCTGACTCAGATTCAGGTCTACCCCAATTACGGCGATGTGTATACCGAAAAGGCTGTGTCAGGGAATGCGGTTGCCCAGGCTTCCAGCCCCACCATGATCACCAGCCAGACCATCAGCGATTTGCAGGCTATTCCGGGGGTGGTCGCGGTGGTCGCGCGCGACTATATCCGCGGGCAG
>JBDKTF010000467.1:0-5590 GCA_039680295.1 Anaerolineaceae bacterium | reverse complement strand
GAAATACAATAATTATGACATTTGTTATGCATAATGGGTGTCAAATGTCATAGTTTAAAGGTTGACTCTTGCCTCCATCATCGCTAGAATCTCATTATCTTAGTGAGGTGAAACGCGATGAATGTTGAGGCTCCTATCTTTCGTTTTCTGACTTACCCGATCCGGTTGGGCGATCCACGCTCGACCGGATTTTTATTTGACGCGCATGCGTTGGGTTTGCAGGTAGTCGAACAAATCGAATGTCGTGATCTGTATTTCATCCAGGGTGATCTGGATGAGCCGCAGCTCGAACGAATTGGGCGAAGTCTGCTGAGCGATCCGGTGACGCAGGGTGTGGACTGGCAGATGGTTGGCGCGGGCGCCGATCCTTCCTTGCCAGAGCGAACCCGCCGCATCGAAGTGGCGCTGCGACCCGGGGTCACCGATCCGGTGGCAGAGCAGATCGTCCGCGCCGCTCATGAAATGGGCATCCCGACGCTGCAAAGCGCTTCGACCGGGCAGCAGTTCACCATCGCCGGTCGCTTGCAAGAGAGCGATCTTCACCTCCTTGCTCAGCGGTTACTCGCCAACCCGGTCATCCAGCGATATGCGATTGGTATGATCGAACCGGTTTTCCCGAAACCGGCAGAAGCGTCTGCACGGGTGGAAATCCTTCCAATTCGCGATCTCGATGACGCTGGTTTGCAGGCGCTTTCTGCGGAGCGCTTGGCGGCGCTGGATCTGGCTGAGATGAAAGCCATTCAGGCATATTTCCAGACGCAGGGGCGCGACTGCAGCGATATCGAATTTGAGATGATCGCTCAAACCTGGAGCGAACACTGTGTTCACAAAACCTTCAAAGCGTTGATCGATGTCGAAGCGCCGCAGCCTTCACCGTATCCCGCCCAGATTAACGGACTTTTCAATTCTTACATTCGCCGGGCTACCGAAGAGATCGCTGCTCCGTGGGTGACATCGGCATTCACCGATAATGCCGGGATGATTGAATTTGGTCCGGATTATGAGGTTTCCTTTAAAGTCGAGACCCACAACCATCCTTCAGCGATCGAACCATTCGGCGGCGCCAATACCGGGGTGGGCGGCGTCATTCGCGATATTCTGGGTGTTTCCGCCAAGCCAATCGCAAATACCGATATTTTGTGCTTTGGTATGTTGAATACAGCGCTGGACGATCTGCCCGATGGTGTGCTGCATCCCCGGCGCATTTTTTCGGGTGTGGTCGCCGGGGTTCAGGACTACGGCAATAAGATGGGCATTCCAACGGTAAACGGAGCGGTGTGGTTCGACCCGGGATATACGGCGAATCCGCTGGTATATTGCGGCTGTGTTGGATTGGCTCCGCGCAATCTTCACCGCTGCACGCCCCAGGTGGATGATCATGTGATCGTTCTGGGCGGTCGGACGGGACGCGATGGTCTGCGCGGGGCGACGTTTTCGTCCATGACGATGGACGCGCAGACTGGCGAGGTATCCGGCGCGTCTGTGCAGATTGGCGCGCCCATCACTGAAAAAGTGGTCATGGAAGTGCTGCTGCGCGCCCGCGACCAGGGTCTTTACCATGCCGTCACCGATTGCGGAGCAGGGGGGTTATCTTCTGCGATCGGGGAGATGGCATCCAGCATCGGCGCCGATGTGGATCTGGCGTGTGTCTCTCTGAAATACCCAGGGTTGGCGCCCTGGGAAATCTGGCTTTCCGAGGCGCAGGAACGCATGGTCTTTGCGGTTCCGGCGGAACATCTTGCTGAGATGCAAAACTTGTGTGATCTTTTTGACGTTGAATTGACCGATATGGGGATCTTCACCGGCACCGGAAAGCTGGTGGTTCGTTATGCCCAAAAACCGGTTTTGGATTTAGACGTTGCGTTTTTGCATCACGGTATTCCGCAGCGGCGCCTCAAGGCGCACCCTTCCGCGCAAACCACCCAGCAGGGCAGCGCCGGTCTATCCCCGAAACCAGATCTTCCATCCGCTCTGTTGGGGCTGCTGGCGCATCCGAATATTGCCTCCAAAGAAGCCGTGATTCGCATTTACGACCACGAGGTTCAGGGCGGCACCTGTGTCAAATCCTTAACCGGACCAGGCAACGGACCTTCCGATGCCTGTGTTCTCAAACCCGCCGGCACGCCTGATTTTACCGGAGTGGTTCTTTCGAATGGTTTCAACCCGGAATATGGAAAGATCGATGCCTACCGCATGAGTTTATGTGTCGTGGATGAGGCTGTGCGGAACGCGGTTGCTGTCGGCGCCAATCCGGATCGTCTGGCTCTGCTGGATAATTTTTGCTGGGGAAATCCCCTGCGCCCTGAGGTGATGTGGTCGCTTCTCGAAGCCTCACGAGGCTGCTATGAAGCGGCTCTTGCCAACCGGGCTCCGTTCATCTCTGGCAAAGATTCCTTGAATAACGAATACCTGGTGCGCGGCGGCGGGCGCGAGGCAATTCCACCGTCTTTGTTGATCTCGGCAATCGCGCTGATCCCTGACGTGCGCAATAAGGTGACCCTCGACCTGAAACAACCGGGTGCGGCGCTGTATCTGGCGGGAGACTTCCAACCAACGTTTGGCGGCAGTCATTTCACGGCTCGTTTTGGTCATTTTGAAGGGGCGGATCAAAAGCCCCCCATACCGGGCGCCCAGACGCCGTCATTTTATCGCGCGTTCTACCAGACAATGCAGTCTGCGGGTCTGGTGAGCGCCTGTCATGACCTGAGCGAAGGCGGATTGGCGGTCGCGGCTGCCGAGATGTGTATTGCCGGGTCGCTTGGTCTGTCATTGGATCTGCCTTCCGAGAGCGATCCGTACCGGTGGCTGTACGGCGAGACCGCCGGTTGTCTGCTCGTGGAGGTGGCGCATGGGCGGGAAGCCGAATTTGAGGAGATGATGAAGCCCTACTCTCTGCGGCGCATCGGTCAGGTGGAAGCTTCTCCGGTCCTCTCCGTCTCCCATTCCGGTCAGCATCTATTTTCATTATCCATCTTCGATCTGGCGAAAGCCTGGCGAACTCCTCTGGCATGACGAGGTATTGATGAAACCAAAAGTTCTCATCCTTCACGCAACCGGTACAAACCGCGATCACGACGCCGCCCATGCGATTGACCTGGCGGGTGGTGCCCCTGAAATTGTCCATCTCAATCAGCTCCGGCATGGCGAACGCCGTTGGAGCGACTATCAGATGCTGGTGCTGCCCGGTGGTTTTTCGTATGCCGACGCGCTCGGAGCCGGTCGACTGCTGGCGCTCGATCTGACCCTGTATTTTACCGAAGAGGTGCGCACCTTCGTTGAGCGTGGCTGCCCGGTGATTGGGATTTGCAATGGGTTTCAGACGCTGGTGAAATCGGGCATCTTGCCGAATCTGGAAAAAGCCAATGAGACGCCTCGGGCGACCCTGACCCACAATGCCAATGGTCGTTTCGAGTGCCGCTGGGTCGATTTGAAACCAATCTCGCAGGTTTGCCTGTGGACGCGCGGTCTTGCTCATTCAATTTACTGCCCGGTCGCGCATGGCGAGGGGAACTTTACCGTCACCGGACAGGAAGTCATCCATGAGCTGGCTGTCCGCGACCAGATCGCCCTGGTTTACGCACGGTCGGACGGCTCCAGAGCCGAAGGTGAGTATCCCTTCAATCCGAACGGCTCAACCGCCGATATTGCCGGCATCTGCAACCCGCAGGGAAATGTACTTGGTTTGATGCCGCATCCCGAAAACCATATCTTCCCTTATCAAAACCCGGATCGGGTCACGCGCTCCAATGGAAACGGTCTGGCGCTGTTTTCAAACGGGATTGTTTACGCCAGCCAAATTTAGGAGATCTGAACCATGCTTTCCAGAGAACAAATTCAACCCTTGCTGTCTCAGGCATTTGAAGAGTCAAACCTTCCGATCCCGGGAAAGCAGTCCGGAAAGGTGCGGGATTGGTATTCGCTCGGCAGCGACCGCCAGTTAATCATCACCACCGACCGATTGTCGGCATTTGACCGTGTTCTGGCGGCGGTGCCGTATAAAGGTCAGGTTCTCAACCAGCTATCCGCCTGGTGGTTCGACCATACGGCAGATATTATTGCCAACCATCAAATTTCAGTTCCAGATCCCAACGCACTGATCAGCCGGGTGGCGCAGCCGCTCCCCATTGAGGTCATCGTGCGCGGATTTATTACCTGGGTGACGAAGACGGCTCTGTGGTATCGCTACGCGCTTGGCGAGCGGGAAATCTACGGTTACAAATTTCCCGAAGGGTTGCAGAAGAACACCGCTTTACCCGGAGCGATCATTACCCCAACCACAAAGGGCGGTCCGACCGGTCACGACGAACGGTTGACCTGCGCCGAAGTGGTGGAGAAGGGTTTGTTGGATGCCCATACCTGGGATCAGGTGCAGGCAGCCGCACTGGCGCTTTTCCAACGCGGACAGGAGATTGCAGCAAAAGCCGGGCTGATCCTGGTCGATACGAAATATGAATTTGGCTTCGCCCCAGACGGATCGGTGATGCTCATCGATGAAGTGCATACCCCTGATTCGTCGCGGTTCTGGAAAGCCGAGAATTATGATGCGCGGCTGGCTGCCGGTCAGGAACCTGAGCTGTTTGATAAGGAGTTCGTTCGTCTGGCATACGCCTCACAGGGCTACCGCGGTGACGGTGAGCCCCCTGTGCTGCCTCAAGAGGTCTGGGTCGAGACCAGCCAGCTCTACCAGACCATATACGAAGGAATTACCGGTCAGAGCTTCAACCCGGGAACTTATCCGGTTGAACCCCGCCTGCGTGAAAATCTGGCAAATATGGAGATCAAATCATGAACTCTCCACTGTTGATTATTTTGATGGGATCTAAAACGGATTCCGCGCACTGCCAGAAGATCGCTGAGGCTGCCGAAACCTTCGGACTCGAAACAGTGACCCATATCGCTTCTGCGCATAAAACCCCCCGCCGTTTGCTTGAAATCCTCGAACAGACAGAACGCGACCCGCGACCCAAGGTGTACATCACGGTTGCCGGACGTTCCAATGCACTCTCGGGATTTGTCGACGGCGCGGTTTCTTCACCTGTGATCGCCTGCCCACCGACCTCGGATGCTTTCGGAGGTGCAGATATCTTTTCTTCGCTGCGCATGCCCTCCGGTATCGCTCCGGCGGTCGTCCTTGATCCGGCAAATGCCGCATTTCTGGCAGCCAAAATCCTGGGGTTGTGCAGCGAACCGGTGCGCCAGGCGGTGGCGGCATATCAACAGGCGCAGGTTGCCAAAATTATTGCCGATGATGAATCTCTACGATCATGAATAGAATAAACCCGACGATTTATGATGATGATCAACCCCATGAAGAATGTGGTGTGGTTGGGATTTTTGCTCCCAACGAGAATGTCGCCAGCATGGCATATTACGCGCTCTACGCCCTGCAGCACCGTGGACAGGAAGCGGCTGGCATTGCTGTTTCCAACGGGTTCAACATTCGGATGCATAAAGATCTGGGGCTGGTTTCACAGGTTTTCAATTCCGAGAACCTCGAACCTCTGCAAGGCAATTATGCCATCGGGCATACCCGCTATTCGACAACCGGGTCATCCAACGCCAGTAACATCCAGCCATTCATGGTGGAAAC
>JBDKTF010000066.1:0-2978 GCA_039680295.1 Anaerolineaceae bacterium | reverse complement strand
CCGGTTGTCGATCGCCGAAACCCTTTGCGGTTTGAACATAGCGACCTCCGATGGAACCATCCTGAAACGCCAGAGCGGTCGCGCCAGCGGGGAGATCAAACGTCAGCACCGGATCTTCGGCAGTTTTGCCGGTGATCACCGTCTGCGTCGGATTGGAGATGACGTACAACTCTGCCAATTGAACCACGCCAGGAGTCGAAAAATCCAGGAAGATGTGCAAACGATCCGCCGTCAGCACAGATGCGTCGGTGCTGGCATCATAGATGGTGATGGGGAGGTTCAGGCTGGATTCCGGATCCGAATAGTGCGCCACCTCAGATGAAAACGTTACATTTCCAACTGTTGCCTGAGTAAAAAAGACACGCCCGGACGGAAGTTCAACATCCGAGAACACGAAAGAACCATCCGGCTGCGCCGCGGTGGTCAATTCCAGCACCTTCGTCATATTGTCATACCCAAAAAGCGTGACCTGCAAATCCGCAGGCACCACCCCGCCTGACCCATTGGTAATCGTTCCGGTGATGTCGCCAACTGGCTGGGAAGTCGATGCCACCGCAGTACCGGTATCTGCCGCCGCGGTCGGATGCGGGGTTTCGGCAACCGGGTTCCCCTGCGCCGATTCATCCACCGCGCGAGTCGCCACAATGGTGGTTGGCTGGTAATCGGGCGGAGGCGTCACGTCGGCAGTCAGCGAACACGCGCTCAAAAGGATGATCGACAGGACAAAAATGAGAAGTGTTTTTGACATCATCATTCGTTGAATATACTCATGAGATCGCTGCGCCACATTTGGAGCAGAAACGATCCGATTTTAAGACCGGTTTGCCGCATCTTGGACAAAACCCACTCACCGATTCATTTTTCTGCTTACGGCGCATCTGGATCATCTCTTCCAACCGATCATCGGTGTGTGTAGAAAGCGGTAGATCGCTACATGGTAACGCAGATTGACTTTCTGACACGGCATCCGTGCCTTGCAGAAGATCCAATTCACGCAAAAGGTCTGCCCCCCGCTGCACCAACGCCGCCCGCTGAACCGAATATTCATCTTCGGGAATTTTGCCCAAACGGGCATCGAAATCCAATTCGCGCAGCGCATCCACCACCCTGTCGCGTTCCGCCATGCGTTCCGATCTCTGGCGCGCCTGACAATCATCCGCGGGTTCAACGGTCAGCGACTCACGCGATGAGTTTTCCATCCAGGGGCGAGAGACAAAAAGCGCCACCAGAATCAGCGCCGCCAGAATGAGGAAAATGGAACCCAGATCCATCAAAACGCCTCCCGAGCTTCGGAATTACTGCAACAGCCCATCAATGATCCTTTGAATTTCTGCAACCGAACTGAACGGACCGATTTGTTTGTATGCCAGTTTACCATCGCGACCGATGATATAGGTTTCGGGTACCGCGCGAACATGAAACATCTGCGATATTCTGGTCCCCAGATCCGGACCGTTGTCGTAGGTGATGCTGAATTTTTTGAGGTAAGCCAGGGCTTCCGGTTCGGTATCCGCATAGTCCACACCCAGAAAGATCACATCGCCGTTTTGTTTATACCCCTGCCAGGCAACCTCCAGATCCGCGGCTTCGGTTTCGCAGGTGGTGCACCAAGATGCCCAGAAATTCAAGACAATGACCTTCCCTTTCAGATCCGCGGTTTGAAGGGTCTTTCCATCGAAGGTGGTGAGGGTAAACGGTCTGACATCGGAGCCAACCGTCTTGGTACCTTCCTGTGAACGGCTCAACCCCAATCCGAGCAGCAGCAGAAACGCCAGCAAAGCGACAAACGCCAGCACGATCACCCACAGGGGCAAACGGGCGCGTTTTTTTGATTCTACGTTGGTCGATTCCGTCATCGCTTCTCCGATTCAGTCCCGTTTTTTCAACGTCTCTTCGAGCTGCTTCACGTAAGGATCCTGCGGGGATGCCGTCGGGGGTGGAGGCGTCTCACCGGGTTTGGGTTTACGCGCCTTGCGCAGCACACCGATCAGAATGAAGATGCCGGTCAAAAAGCCCAATGCGGGCAGGAGATAAACCGCCCAGTTCAACCCGCGGACCGGCGGCTCCGCTAAAACCCGGTCGCCGTACTGCAGCACAAAATAATCTTTGATCTGCTGTTCCGTCCAGCCATCCGCCAGTTTGGTGCGAATCAGTTCGCGCCACTGCGCACATGCCTGCGTGGGGCAAACATCGAGCGGAATGTTTTCACACACCGGGCAGTAAAGCTGCTTTGCTATCTGGTTTACCTGATCATCTGAGGGGGTGGATTGCTGCGCCCCAACCGGCGTGGAGAGGACAGCCGCCAGCATAAGCGCCAACCCCACGACGCCGAAAAAAATATACCTGATGCGTTTCAGCCAATCGATCTCTTTCATACTAAAAACATCCTTATCCGTTTGCCGACCGATGGACGACAGCGGAACGTACTTCCGAAAGCCCGGGCTCGCGATCGGGCCAGGCAGCGACCAGAGAACCCAGGATCAAGAGCAGCCCACCCAACCACATCCAGTTTACCAGAGGATTATGATACACCTTGAACGTGGCGCCCTCCGCCGAAATGGGCTGCCAATCCGCCAGAATCACGTATAAATCATCCTCCATCGTGCTGCGCACTCCGGGGATCGTCATGGATTGTTGGGATTCGTAATAATAATCGCGGCGCGGATAGAGCTCTGCAACGGGCTGATTCCCTTTGAAGACGGTTACCACCGCTCGCGCCACGGAACGCCCATCTGGTGTTTCAAATTCCGCCAGCGAGTCATAGCGCACGCTGTACGAACCCAGAGTCAACTGTCCGCCCGGGCGCAGCGTGCCCTGTGTTTCGGTCTGGAACATCTCGATACCGATCACACCCAGCGCCATGAGAATGATGGAGAGGTGAATGATATAGCCCCCATAACGCCGACGGCTGCGCGCCGCCAGACGCCAGAACGCCACAGGCACGCTCTCGCCTGTGGTACGGCGGCGAACGACAACCC